>DASTZC010000192.1 GCA_035764505.1 Candidatus Polarisedimenticolia bacterium | reverse complement strand
GTGGGCGCAGATCGGCCCTCTCAGCCTAAAGTGCTGAGCAGCAACCGGTTGACCGGATCGGTGCAGTGGGATGGTTGGGGAAAACTCCGGGGGATCCGGCTTACAGGGGCGGCGGCAAACTGACGAACCTGTTAGCGGCTGGTGACGGAGAGCCGTCAGGGGATCGCCGCGAAGAGACGGCGGTCCAGTGGTCCCGCCGTACGGTCATAGCCGTATAATCGCCCGCTCTTGTCAGGGGGCCTACCCCGAACGGTCACCCCTTTTGCGAGGCGACCCATGAGAACCGTGTTCAATCTGGCCGACCGCCTGGAGCTGTCTCGACGGCTCGAAGCGCTGGGGCCCGACGCCGCGGCCCGGTGGGGCCGCATGGATTGCCCCCAGATGCTGGCGCACCTCTCGGAGAGTGTCCGCATGGCGCTGGGCGAGTTGGAGATCACCACGAAGGGGCCGCTTGCGCTGCGGCTCGCGCCCATCCGCCACGCGGTCATCCATTGGCTGCCGTTCCCGAAAGGCGCGCCAACGGCGCCCGAACTGCTGACACGACGCGCCGCCAGCTGCGAAGCGGAGTGCGCCGACCTCAAACACCTGCTCGAGCGGCTGGCGGCCATGGAAGGCGCGCGCGAGTGGCCCGACCACCCAGCCTTCGGCCACATGACGTCGCGCGACTGGGGCACGCTGGTCCACCGCCACGTCGATCACCACCTGCGCCAGTTCGGGGCGTGACCCCACATACGTAGAGGCGGACCTCGAAGAGGTCCGCCTGCGCAGGCGCACTTCTTCGAGGTGCGCCTCTACATACGTTGCGCTTGGCGAAATTGACTCAAAGCGACCGCGTTGAGTAGCGTACAAGGTTGCTTCGTACGAGGAGACTCCCAATGCTGAAGGCCACTGCCGGAAAGATCATGCCGACGACCATCACGGGCTCGCTGCCGCGCCCGAGCTGGTATACGGAAAACCTGGGCACGCGCTCGTTCCTGGACGCGATGGTGCTGTCGCGGTTCCGCGAGCAGTATGTGGACGCCCTGTCGGTGTATCTGCAGGAACAGGAAGTGGCCGGGCTGGACATCGTGACGGACGGCGACTGCCGGTTCGACTCGGACATCGGCGGCCAGAGCTGGACGAGCTATCCGCCGCACCACATGACGGGGTTCGACACGCAGCACCCGAAGCTGGCGAAGATGAACGCGGGGGGGCTGCAGTTCCCGCGCGGGCACATCCTGCACGACTACCTGGAAGCGCGGGTGATGCCGAAGATCACCGGGCCGATCGGGCGGGGGGAGATGCAGTATGCGGAGATCTGGAAGGCGGCGCAGCGGCTGACGCCGAAGCCGGTGAAGTTCGGGACGGTGACGCCGGAGCTGGTGGCGTTCGCGGTGCAGGACGGGCACTACAAGGACATCCAGGAACGCATCTGGGCGATGTCGGAGGCGTTCAACGAGGAGCTGCACGACCTGGCGGACGCGGGCTGCCCGGTGATCCAGATGGAAGAGCCGCAGATTCATCTCTTGGCGGCGCGTAACTTCGTGGACAAGGTGATCAACCCGGAGTTCATGCTGAAGGTGTTCAACAACACCGTGAAGGGGCTGCGGGCGAAGACGGAAGTGTGGTGCCACACGTGCTGGGGCAACCCGTCGCAGCAGCGACTGTTCGGGTCGGTGCAGACCTACAAGCCGGCGCTGAAGCTGCTGAACCAGGTGGATGCCGACGTGATCACGTTCGAGATGATCAGCTCGGGGGCGCAGGACCTGGAGGACGTGGGGCGGGAGATCACGGAGATGAAGGTGGCGATCGGCGCCATCGACCACCACACGCTGCAGGTGGAGTCGCCGACCGAGATCGCGGACCTGGTGCGGAAGGCGCTGAAGGTGATTCCGGCGGAGCGGCTGGTGCTGTCGTCGGACTGCGGGATGGGGCGCGAGGGGATGAGCCGGCGGCACGCGTTCTACAAGATGGTGGCGCTGGTGCAGGGCACCAACATCGTGAAGAAGGAGCTGGGGCTGCCGCCCGCCGAGTCGCTCGGCGCCGATCCGAAGCTCTCGCTGATCCGCTTCAATCAGTAGTCATGTGAGCCAGGCGGGCCAGGCAGGCCCGGCAGGCCAGGCAGGAAGAACCTCCACCCGCCAGGCTCGCCCGGCTTGCCCGGCCTGCCAGGCCGAGGGATCGAAGGAATGATTAGAGCAGCCATGGTGGGCCTCGGGTGGTGGGGCCGTACGATCGTCGAGTCGGTCCAGGGCACGAGCGACGTCATCCAGTTCGTCGCCGGCGCCACTCGCACCAAATCGCCCGAAGTGACGGCGTTTGCCGAAGCGCAGAAGCTGAAGATGGCCGACAGCTTCGAGGCGCTGCTCGGCGACAAGTCGATTGACGCCATCGTGCTGGCCACGCCGCACTCGATGCACTCGCCGCAGGTGATTGCGGCGGCGCAGGCCGGCAAGCACGTGTTCTGCGAAAAGCCGTTCGCGCTGCACAAGGCCGACGCCGACGCGGCCGTGGCGGCCACCAGGAAGGCGGGCGTCACGCTCGGCCTCGGCTACAACCGCCGCTTCCATCCGGAGATGACGGCGCTGCGCCAGCGGATCGACTCGGGCGACCTCGGCGTGGTCGAACACTTCGAAGCCACGATGACCTTCCCCAACGCGCTGGCGCTCAAGGCCGACGCGTGGCGCGCGGACAAGGAAGAAACACCGTGCGGCGGTCTCACCCCGATGGGCGTGCACGCCATCGACGGCATCATCGACCTCGGGGGCCCCATCGACAGCGTGTTCTGTCAGAGCTTCCGGCGCGTCGTCGCCGTGGACAGCGATGACACGACGTCGATGCTCTTCCGCCTGAAGAGCGGCGCTTCGGGCTATCTGGGCACGATGACCGCCACCGGTCCCGGTTTCA
>DASTZC010000191.1 GCA_035764505.1 Candidatus Polarisedimenticolia bacterium | reverse complement strand
GCATTGTCGGGGTTCCCGGGCGGGATGTGACAGAGGCAGGTCTTCTTGTTGCTCTTGCCCCCGGAATGGTCGTTCTTGGCGCTCGCGAGCGTCGTCCCGAAGGCGACGATCGCGAGCATACAAACGCAACAGGAGCACACGACAAGGATGAGTCTTTTCATGGAACCTCCACAGTAAGGGTCGCGAATGCGCGAAGTATAGGCCCTACGGAGAAGAGCTGAACATCCGTAAAAACCCGTACTGGACAAGAAAAATCCGATTTTCAGTCAGGATCCAAGGCGCGTAGACGGCTTTCATGTGTGTGTCAAAGTGACGACACTATCGCTTCAAGCGACGACGGCAAGGATCGGGCATTTGGCCGGCCCGGTGAGCCGATTCGCGCGTTTCTTGAGAGAGCTTCGAACCGCTCTCAGCTACAGAATGTCTTTGCGAATCATGGGGTTCAAGGGCAGGAGGCACCGCTGCCGCGGATGTTTTCGGATGATTGTGGAAGTCCCAGGTTTCGTCGGTGATTTCGGAGCCGGCCGCCGGAGAGGGACCGGCGGCCGGCCGTCTTGCGAGGCTCAGGGCGTCTGGCCGTGCAGGACCTGGATTGCTACTTCCAGATCCCGGTCGCGGCCCACGGCAAAATCCGCGGCGGTGTACTGAACCGTGACGTCAGGCGCTATACCGATACCGTGGAACTGATTTCCGTCCGGAGTCCGGACTTCCATCCCGGTGAACGGGAAGAGGCCCCCCCCGGGGAGATAGAACGCGGTGATGTTGCCGTTGGTCCCGGCGGTCTGGCGCCCCACGACGATGACCCGGTGTGCCCCCACCAGGTACTCCGCGAAGTCTTCCAGATTGGAGATATTCGTGGTGCTCACCAGCAAGACCATCGGCCCGCAGTAGGGCAGGACGGGATTAAACTGGTATTGCGTCGTGGAGACGCTCCGCACATCGGGCCCCGACAGAACTGGGATATTGAAGAACATCGACCTGAAAGGAACGCAGTTCAACCGTTGGGCAACCCCGATGTGGTTCACGCTCTTGCCATTGCGATCATCGATGATCATCCCGGCCGATCCCAGGCTCTTGGCCTGGTCCACGGCGGCGTTGACCCGGGCGAGATCGGAGCCGATGACGGTGGTCGCGAGATTGAGGTAATAGAGATCCGGCGCCCCCATGTCGGACAGCGGCCCCTCGCTTCGCGAGCTGAAGTCGATAGTCGGCACCACTGTCCCTAATGTGGGATTGTAGGTCACCGTCCGCGTGGAACCATCGGGAGCCCGGAGTCCGAACTCTGTCGGACCGGTCAATTGCCAGATCCCTCCTAATCCTCGCCGATAGGCATTGACGAACCTGAATCCGTCCGTGGCGGCCGAGGTGAATGGGTATTCCCGGGCGAACCAGTCGGCCGCCGGCAACCCGGCGATGGAGGTCAGGGTGTCCCCCGGCTGCACCAGCGACGTGTTCGACTTGCGCACCACCGGTTCTCCCGATATCTGCTCCAGGACCACGGGGAGGGCGCCCTTCATGAAAGCCTTGGCCGGAGAGTATTGCGAGGACCAGAAGTAATGGCCGTCCCGGGTCGCCTCGCTGAAACGACGAACCGCGTTGAAGGCGACGATTGCATCGACTTGCGGGCCGCTCCCCAACATTCCCAGGGTTTCCAGGAGGCGCGGATCAATATTGTCTCCCACGACCGGAAAGTAGGGGTAGAAGAGCCGGAGCACTCCGTGTGAGACGATGAGCGCCCCACGGATGTCGCCGAGGCGCAGGCCGCCCGGTTGGGTGGCACCGAAGGGCTCTATCTGCTGGAGCGCCGGACGCAGGGTGTCGCCAGGGTTGATGTTCGGAGGGTTTCCGCTTCCCTTGAGGAGCCGGCGGAGCTCCTGAAGGTCGCCGGTCGGGTCGGAGGAGAGGATGTCGGCCGGAATCACGTCGGGCCAGCGCGGGTCGTGGGGACCGGTGAGCAGCAGGTCCTCGGTCCGGTAAAGGAGCCCCGACCCGGTCTCGGTCATCGTTCCGACCCCCTGCCAGCGCGATTCAGCGACCGAGGCCAAGACGTCGTCCCCCACGATCCAGGCGCGCCGGGCGAGGCGCAAAGTCCCGGCCAGCTCCGCCGCCTCGGGCGCTAGTCTCCGAGCGGTGGCGAAGGCCAGAGCGGGAGCCGGTCCGCTTCCCCAGGACGACGGGATTGGTGCCTGGGTCTGCCGGATCAACTGCGTGCTGTAGGCGTTCCCCTGGAGGAAAAATTCATCCTTCATCCCAAGGTGCTCCCGGACCGTCCGGTCGGAGCGCGCCACGGGATTGTTAAGGGCAGGCGCGACGGCCGCGTCGAGCGCGGCCCGCAGACCCGGGACTGCCGGGAGATTGCGCAGATCGACGACGACCAAGTCGGCGTTCGAGGGAATCTGAACGCTCCCGGTCCCCGGGCGGATCAGGACGATCGTCCCGAACGTGAAGACCTGGGCGGGGCCCAGGGTGCTGGTGTTCGCGGGAGCGGCGCAGACACCGGCCAGCGCCTCCGAGTAGGCCTGGAGGGCCGGGAAAGCGGCGCTCGAGAGTGCGCCCGGCGGGTCGATGGCATTGACCAGCGCCTGATCGGCGATGGTGTACGCGACCTGCACTCCGAAGAACCGGGCGCCGGCGTGGGCGGCGGAGAGGTCCACCGGGATGTTCGAGCCCGGAGGGCCGCCGCCGGCCCGATCGCACCAGTCGTCATCGGCGACCAGTGGCATGGCGGAGAGAAGCAGTACAGAGAGGACGGTGGAAAGCAGGCGCTGCGGAGACATGGAATCCCCCTTTCATCTCAGCTGGCCGCTCTTGGGGCGACACGATGGCTAAGGACTACGTAGGAAGGTATACCTTTGGAGGATCTCATACGACGAAAGGACTATTCCTGCAACAGGATTTTGACGGTTGTCACTCAATCCACGGGCCAGAGAGCTCTCAGCTGGGAGGGGACAGCACAATACATCGTCGGAAGGGAAGGCTCGGCGCTTCCCAGAATTCTCGGAGGTGCGTGGCGAAGGTGCGGGAATCAAGGGAAACGGCGGCTCCTGCAGGCCGCCGTTGCTTCCCCGGGTTACTGACAAACTGTTGATGCGGCAGGAGGGGCGCTACTTCTTAGTGTAAGTGATCTCCATCATCTTCATTTCCTTGCCGTCGGGTGCCGGACCGTACATCTCGAAAATCTCCGTGGTCGGACTCGGCCAGCGCGTGGTCATGCGCGTGCGGATCGGAGTCTTCTTGACGGGGTCGTTATAGGTACCGGTAAAGGTGCAGTTCTTTCCCTGCGCATCACACGTCCCTTCGGTCACCATGAGGGCGGTCGACATGCTGTCGTTCCAGGTCGACCAGTACTTTCCCGTCACGTTGTCGTACCCCATCATGCCGTGGCCGGTGTAGGGCTGGCCCATCATGGTGCCATTGAGCTCCTCGACCAGGACGCGGCCGTCCAGCGCCATCGAACGCCGCACGGTCCCCGCCTCCTCCATCGGAGCTCCCGTGGCGTCGTGCCAGCTCTTCATCTTGATGTCGTAGTCGCCGGCCGTCGCGGCCAGCGCCTGATGCTGTGGTCCCGGCGTCCCCGCCTTCTGATAGGCCTCCATCTCGGCGCGCTGCTCCTGAGTCATCTGCGGCTGGCCCTGGGCCCCCGGCTGGCCGGGCTGCCGCTGCTGCCCCGGGGCGCCCGTCTGTGAAGGGGGCTTCTTCTGCGTTTGAGTTTGCGCACCCGCCGGCGCGGAGAGCAGCGCGACGCCGACAATGGCCGATGCGACTCGTGAGAATCTGACCATTTTCCTGGACCTCCTGATGGATTTTCTTATGTCGCACTTCCGAATCGAGTATACGTCACCGATCGCCGGGAAAGTCGCGCGGCATCCCGCGTCTCCGTATTGCATGGGATATCCAGTGTCGGCGCCGACCGATGCTTTCCCGGAAATCGTGCCTCGGCCTGCAAGCGCCGCTATCATGCTTCATGGCCACGCACGGCCAGGAAAGGTGGCTTCATGCGCGAAAAGAGCTGGTATTCCCGCCTCGCCAAGAAGGCGGCCCACTTCTGCGGCCGGCCCGGGGTCTTTGCACTGGCTTTCGGAACGATCGTCCTGTGGGGGCTCAGCGGCCCGATCTTCGGTTTCAGCGACACCTGGCAGCTGGTCATCAACACCGGGACCACCATCATCACCTTCCTGATGGTCTTCCTGATTCAGAACACCCAGAATCGCGACACCGAGGCGATCCAGGTGAAGCTGGACGAGCTGATCCGCGCCACGCAGGGGGCGCACAATGCGCTGCTCGATCTGGAGGAGCTGGAGGGGGATCGGCTCGAAGACTTCAAGAAGCGGTATCAGAAGCTGGCCGGCGCGGCGCGGGACGAGATGGAGCACGGCGCCGGCGATACCGGGACTCCCGAGGTGGAGACTCGCTAGCCGCGGCGCTTGAAATATTGCACGGCCCGCTCGTGGCGCTGCGCCGCGGCGAGGCTGGAAAAGGTGCCCAGGTTGCGCCGCCTGCCGGTTTTGGGATCTTTCTTCCTCGAGTAGAGACGGTATTTCCCCGCGCCGATCTTGCGGATCATTTTGAGCGCGACTCCATGTCGCTTCCTTTTGAACGCGACTCCATGTCGCTCTTGGAACGCGACTCCATGTCGCTTTTTGAACGCGCCGCCATGGCGCTTGTGGAGCGCGGCCTCGCGCCGGACAAACCGACGGACTGACGCATCGCCGCCGTGATCGATTGCCGGCAAGCATAGAAGCCGCTCCAGGGATCCGGGCGGCGCAGGCGCTTGCCGGCATTCTCCACGGTCCAGGCATCGGGGCGCAGGCGCAGGTCGAGCTCGCCCCAATCCAGCGGCATCGAAACCGGCGCGCCCGGCCGCGCCCGTGTCGAATAGGCGGCGACCGAGGTAGCGCCCCGGCCGTTGCGCAGGTAATCGAGGAAGATCTTTCCCTTGCGCCGCGCCTTCAGCGGATTCAGGGTGTATTTTTCCGGCTGGCGCGCCGCCACGCTCTCGGCCAGGGCCCTGGAGAATTCCTTCACCTCGTCCCAGTCCTGCCGGCGCCCCAGCGGGACGCAGACATGCAGCCCCTTGCCGCCGGTCGTCTTGAGCCACGACTTCAGTCCGATCTCGTCGAGCCGCTCGCGCATCGTCGTGCAGGCCTCGATCACCTGCTTCCAGGGGAGCCCCGCGTCCGGGTCGATGTCGAAGATCATCAGGTCGGGGTGCTCCACGCGCGCGGCGCGCGATCCCCAGACGTGCAGCTCGAGGGCGCCGAGCTGCACCAGGGCGAGAACCCCTTCCATCGACGCGGCGTAGAAGTAAGCGCCGCGCTTCTTCTCCGTTTCGGGATCATCGAGCGAGATGGAGCGCAGGCCGTGCGGCAGGTCGTCGAGGTGCTTCTCCCAGAAGCAGAACCTGTCGTATCCGTCGGGACAGCGGCGGATGGTGAGGGGCCGGTCCTTCAGGTACGGGAAGATCCGCTCCTGCACCTCGAGGTAGTAATCCACCAGCCGTCTCTTGGTGATGCCGTCTTCCGGATAGAGGACCTTATCGGGATTCGTGAGACGCATGCCTTGCAGGCCGACCCTGCCGCCGCTTTTCGGCAAGACGTGCTGGGGCGCCGCGCGGCCGGCGGCGCTGTCCGCTCGTGGCCGACCCTGGGCCGCCTGCTTCTTGTGGCCCGTCCCCGGGCCTCCTGACGCAGAGGACCTGGGCTTTTGCCGGCTCGAAGCGCGCCCCCGGCTCGCCGCTTCCAGCTCGGTCCCTTTCGCCTCGCCGGCGGTTTCTTTCGGGATCTTGTCCTCGCGCAGCCCGCGAAAGACCGGATGCCTGAGGATGCCGTCGCGCGTGCGCTCGGTGAAGGCCACGTCTGCCACCAGCTCGGGCCTTATCCAGTGGACGCCGCGCGCCGCCGCGCCCCGCGGTGTCGGATTGACCGCCGCCTGCGCCACCTCGAGCGATTTCAGCCGCGGCGTGAGGCTGCGAAGCACCCGGTCGGAAAAGCCGGTCCCGACACGTCCGACGTGCACCAGCCGGCCATCCTGCGCTTCGCCCAGGACCAGCGAGCCGAACCCCTGCCGCGATCCTTCGGGGTCGGTATAGCCGACCACCGCGAGCTCCCGCGTCTGCACGCACTTCACCTTGAGCCAGTCGCGGCCGCGTCCGGCGCGATAGGAGCTTGCG
>DASTZC010000190.1 GCA_035764505.1 Candidatus Polarisedimenticolia bacterium | reverse complement strand
GTCGACCAGGAAGATGCGCGCCCCGGAGGAGAGGTCGTCGACCAGGTCGAAGTGGATGATGCCGATGTCCCGGCCGTCGCCGGTCTCGATCTCGACGCGCCAGTTGCCGGGCTGGTAGTTCTTCTTGGTCGCGAAGGCGCGGAACCCATCGCCGCGGCCGCCGACGATGCCGAGCTGGGCGCGTCCCTGGTCCCGCCAGCCGCCGTCCCGCCCCTGCCAGAGCCAGTGGACATAGATGGCGTCCCGGAAGCCTCTCGGCGCGAAGATGCGCGCGAAGCAGTAGACGATGTCGCCAGGCCGTGCCGCGAAATCCTGATCGCCATGCTGCCACATCTTCCACCACGGTCTCTGGTGTATGAGCTCGTAGGTCCGGGGAGCCGGGGGGTTGCCTGCTTCGGCCGTGGCCTGCGCGCCGGGAGGGACGACCTCGTGATAGATGCCGATGAACTGCACCGACAACGGCACCGGCGGAATGGCCCCCGCGAAGTAGGCCACGATCAGGATCGCCTGCACCGCGTAGGCCGGTCCCGCCATCCGCCGCCACACCGACTTCGCGTCGCCGGTCCAGCGGGTAAGGGTCTTGACGCAAACTCCAATCACGAGACATGCCAGAACCACCGCCGTGACGAACATCCATTTCCGGATGAAGCCCAGGACCACCGGAAGGAGAAGCGCACCGTACGAAGTCAGGCAAAGACTGAGGAGCGCGAAGCGGACCACCGGTCCCCTCTCGCGAAAGCCCGGCAGCTCGTTGGCGACCAGGAGCGTTCCCAGGAAGGTCATGAACAGGATGGTGGCAAGCCCCGAGCTGCTCTTCAGGTAGAAGAGGGTGAACGAGCTCAGAAGGCTGCCGAACAGGAAGTGGATGACGTCTTCGGAAAAGCGCCACGCGGATGCCAGCCATCGCGGCGGCGCGGCAAGCCCCGCGCGGTAGCGCTCGTCCAGGATCATCAGCCCTCCCAGCAGGACCAGGTAGGCGCCTTGCTGGACGAGGGTGGCGACATCGTCGATGCGGGTGAGCGTGAAGATGTCGAACAGGAAGCCGGCGGCGAAGAAGACCGCGATCTCCGCCTTGGCGTGCCGGTGGCGGAATTCCTGCAGCCGGTGGTAGCGCTGGTTCAGTTTCGATTCCGTCATGGTCCGGTCCCCGTGAGGGAATGTAATTCCCGGACGCTGGAGGGTCGAGGCAAACGAGAGGTCGAGGCTCATGAAATCGCGTGCGGAAAGCGCGGCAGGCCATCATCGACAGCCTGCCGCTTCGGGCAAAGCACGCTGTCTACTTCACGATCGCACTTCTACAACTGCGGGACTCGGGATTCCCGCAGAGTTCCTGGCGCGCTCAGCGCGGGACCGCGAGGAATCCCAGGCCATCGGCCGTGTATCCGGCGATCTTGCCGTCGTTGTTGATATCCCCCGCGATGATGAGGAGCGGCGCGCCGGGCGCCAGGTCATTGAGCTTCTGAACCGGGGCCGTCGGAGTCTGCCAGATCACCGCGCGAAGCCCGACGCCCAGGATCCTCACGAGGCCGACGATTTGATTGTTGTCATTGATGCCCAGCGCCTGGCTGCGGACCATGTCCGGCACCTCATCCAGCTTCCTGATGCCGCCCTGCCTGGTCCAGACGAAGGCGCGATAATTTCGTGTGCCGTCCTGGTCGAGCGGCAGGGAAAAGCCCACGACCACGCCATCCTTGTTGATGGCGGTCGGGGTATTCCAGGTGTGTCCGCCCAAATCATCGATCCTCTGGGGCACGCCGTTTTCCCACAGAACCATGTGCCGGGCGCTGACATCGCCGACGGCAATCCCGCAATCGCCGGAAATCCCCACGACCTGGCCTTTCGAGTTGATGGCCGTGGCGGCGCTCGTCGAGTCGCCGGGCAAGGGCGGCAGCTCCTGCATTTCCCCTTTCGGTCCCCAGATCACGGCCCGGAACTGCAGCGTCTGGAAGTCGGGATCGCAGGTGGGATCATGAACGCCGTTCTCGGCCCAGCCGACGATCTGTCCGCGATCGTTCATGGCCGTGGCGTAGCTGTTGTAGCCGCCGGGAAACGCCGGCAGGGCCGTCATGACGCCCTTTTCCCAGCGAAAGCCCTTGCAGACCTTGCCGGTCGGCACCCCGGGCGCGAAGAACGGCCAGCAGGAAAAGGAATTCTGCAAAGGAGCGAGCGGATTGTCCTGCAGCGTGTCGGAGATTCCCACGATGACGCCGTTCCGGTTCTTGACCGGCCAGGCGACGGCGCTGTTGGTATCCGGACCACCGAGCGAGCCCAGGTCGATCGGCGTCGGGCCGCCTGTCCACAGGGCTGCCCGCGAGACCAGATCACCTTCTTTGTCCGCCTGGCCGGCGACCCAGCCCCGGTCATTGACACTGTTGGCCCCGGCGGCGCCGCCGAATCCCTGCAGGGTGGTAACATCATAGGTCTGGGCGGCCAGATCCATCGGCAAGGTCAGCGCGGCCAGAACGCCGGCCGCAAAAACCATTCGGGTCCCTCGTGACGGCATGTCTTCCTCCTGCGGGTGTCGCGGAACGGGTGGCTTCGAGAACATCTCGTGTGCTCCACACCGACCGCTGGTTCACATGGACAGTACGCCGAGCAGGAAGCGTGTATGCGCCGGTTTCGGACCCACAATTGAATGGGGAATTTGATGTCTGAAAAGGGCCAATCGCTGCGGCGCAGAGAGTGTATCGTCGGGGTGCCTATGAGCGCCGGACTCTCTCTCGACATTCGCGCCCTGGATCGCGCCCGCGACAGCAGGGACCCGAGGTTCGACGGCAAGTTCTTCATCGCGGTCACCTCGACGCACATCTATTGCCGTCCCATCTGCACGGTCCGCAACGCCAAGAGAGCGAACATCCGTTACTACTTTTCCGCCGCGGCCGCCGCCGAGGCGGGGTACCGGCCTTGCCTGCGATGCAGGCCGGAGGCAGCGCCGGGGACCGCCGCCTGGCTGGGGACCTCGGCGGTCGTCCGGCGGGCGCTGCGCTTGATCGACGCAGGCATTCTCGACGACGGCTCGGTCGATCAGCTTGCCGGCAAGCTCGGCGTGGGGGCGCGCCACCTCGATCGTCTGTTCGTCCAGCATGTCGGCGCCTCACCCATCGCGCTCGCCCAGACCCGAAGGCTGCACTTCGCGAAACGGCTGCTGGACGAAACCAATCTGCCCATCGGCGACATCGCTCTGGCCGCCGGGTTCGGGAGTCTTCGCCGGTTCAACAGCGCCTTCCGTCGAACCTACAAGTGCGCGCCGCGCGATCTCCGGCGGCGCAGACGCGGCGACCCCGTCGCACATCCCGCCGGCACGGTGATCCTGAAGCTGGCTTTTCGACCGCCCTATGAGTTCGCGCGGGTGCTGGCGTTCCTGCGGGCGCGGGCAATCCCCGGAGTGGAGGAAGTCGACGAGGCCAGCTATTCGCGCACGGTCCGAACCGGGAACGGCGAAGCCATTGTCAGCGTCGGACTCGTCGAGGGTGAGCTTGCGCTGGAGCTCCGCGTGACGGGGGCCGACCCGACCGACCTGTACGAGCTGTCCTCCGCCGCCCGCCGGGTGTTCGATACTTCCGCGGATCCTGCCCAGATGGTGCAGGCTTTCGGCTCCGACCCCGTTCTGGGACCGTTGGTAACACGGTTCCCCGGACTTCGCATTCCCGGAGCCTGGGACCCCTTTGAATGTGCGGTACGAGCCATCATGGGCCAGCAGGTCAGCGTCGCCGGCGCCCGCACCCTGGCCACGCGGCTGGTGGAGCGGCTGGGAGCCAGGCTGAAAGGCCCCGCGGGGGGTCTGACGACTCTCTTTCCATCACCGCGGGCCATCGTGGAAGGTGACCTGCAGGGGCTGGGCCTCACGCGCGGCCGGATGGCCGCCCTCCGCAGCCTCGCCCAGTCGGTCGTTGCGCGCAAGCTTGAATTCGCGGGTCCGACCGACGAGACCGTCGCCGCCCTGAACCGGATCTCCGGTGTGGGAGATTGGACGTCGCAATACATCGCTTTGCGGGCCCTGGGAGATCCCGACGCCTTTCCAACCTCCGATCTGGTGTTGCGGCGCATGGCCGGCGGGGAAACCGCACTTTCCGAGGGCGAGCTCCAATCACGGGCCGAGGCGTGGCGGCCCTGGAGAGCCTACGCGGCCACCTACCTCTGGGATGCGGCAGCGCGATCGAACGGATCGCCATCGAAGGATGAAGCTGCCGTAAAGGCTGTCCGTGCGCGAAGTACCGAGGCGGCCGGCTCGTCGGGAGGGTCCGGCCCGGTCAGGACTTCGTGTAGTCGAGCCTGATCAGGAGAACGCTGCTTCCGGTCCTTCCGGATGACGTGTGCCCGACGACCCAAAGGTCGCTCATCTCGCCCCCTATTCCCCGACCGAACTCGAAGCCGGCTCCTCCGAATCGAAGCTCGGAAGTCGGCGGGCTCCGACGGCCAGACGCGTCCCGTCGGGGCCTGGCTTCAGATCATGGACGACCTGCAATCCGGGTTGGTGTGTCAGCGAGATGACGGCGGCTGCCGATAGGATTGCGACCCCGACCAGGTGGGTGGCTCGGTGCTGCACTTGCGCGCGCGAGCTCCGGGCACCATCTTGATGCACCGTGAGACTTCGACGACGTGCCCTGAGCTTGACGGCGCTGGCCACTCTTGCGGCAGCCCTCCTCATCGCCTCGCCTCTCGTCGCCATCGACGTGCCGCAGAACCCCGAGGAGTTTCGGACCGAGGTAGCGAAAGGGGCGCGCGGGGCGAAGATGGAGACTCACATGGTCGACCGTCCTTTCGAGGAGGTTTACCAGGCGGTGGAGGCACGCTCGACCCCTTGCCTCGACATCACGGTCAAGCGCTCGGCCAACGTCGGCTACTGGGAGCGCAGCTCCTCGGATTACACTCCGACGCTGCGACGGCTCGGACGCGACCGGGCCGAGTTCACCCTGCAGGTAGCCCACAATCCCCGCGGCGTGGGCGCCACTCCTCCGCCCGGCGGCCTCTATCTGATGGTGGCCGATCTCAAGCGCGTCGGGGCCTCCCGCACCGAGGTGGTCCTCTACAGCCCGACGATCGGCGCCTTCAAGAGAATCCCCGCCAGCTTCGTGCAGTGGGCCGAAGGCTCGGGCACCGACTGCCCGAAGCTGAGGTAGCTCCGCAGACTACATACCCCAGCCAATGCGCTTCGCAGGTCCTGTTCGAAAGCCATCCGGCCGATGACGGGCCTCCCGGTTTTGCAGGGTTCAACCCGTCGATCGGCCTGGTGGAGTTGGAGATCTCGGTCAAGGGCACGCGAAGGGCAAGGACATGACTTCGAAACGGGACGGTCCCGCGGCAGCCGATGCCATGGCCCCGCCAAAGTACGCGTGGTTCGAGACGCTGCCGTCAATCCCATAATCGTCGCGGTCCCAGGTCTCATTTCCGAGGCTGTCCAACCCGACTGTTGAGCCTGACCGCCCGTAGACGATATTGACCGCCCCTGCCTGGAAACTGGCATCACACGCGCTGCTGGCCGAGCCGTTGGGTGTCTCGTAAGGAACACCGATCGCCAGATCCTGGTAACTATTCCCATCGAAATCGCCAGCGGCCAGCGCCAGGCCGAATGAATCATAGGCCTCCGCCGTGCCGTCGATCGGGCCCTGGTACCATCGCTGCTGGCCGGTGGAGCGGATTCCTGAGGAGCTTCCGTAGAGGACGTTCACCATTCCCGCCTTCACCACATCGCCAATGTCCTCGCCGGGGGTCCCGATGGCGAGGTCGGATTTGCCGTTCAGGTCGAAATCCGCCGACACGAGGGAGTAGCCAAAGTAATCGTCGTCCTCCGCCGCGCAATCCGTGATCCCGCTGCTGTCCTGATCCCAGAACTGGGCGCTGCGTGACGAGGTGCTGCCGAGGCCGCCGGCGCTCCCGTAGAAGACGGTGACCGCTCCCGCGCTGTATTCGGGCGGAACCCATAGCCCGGTTCCGCTCGTGGCCGTCCTGGACGAGCAATCCCCGCAAATATCGTGGAAGGGAGCACCCACGGCCAGGTCGCTCCGCCCGTCACCATCGAAGTCGGCGGCCGCCAGCGAAGAACCGAAGCGGTCGCCCGAGCCGGGCACGTCTTCGATGTCTCCGGTGGTTCCACTCTCGAGGCGCTTGTTGCCCGACGAAGTCAGCCCCGCGCAGGTTCCGTAGATGATGTTCACCGCGCCGACCTGGTCCGAGAGGTCGCCCGGAACGCCAATCGCGGCGTCGTCGATGCCATCGCCGTTGAAGTCGCCTCCCGCGACGACCCATCCGAAGTTGTCGCCGGTGTCGACCGTCCCTTCGAGGTCGAGGGTGGACAAATCCTGCGAAAAGAAGTGCGACCCCGAGGTGGTCAATCCCGACGGCGAGCCGTAGAGCACGTTGACCGCTCCGGCATCCTCAACAACACTCAAACCCTGACAACCGCCGGAGACATTGTCCAGGCAAATCTCGTAGTCCTCGAACGGCACGCCGATCAGGAGGTCGGCGTAGCCGTCGTGGTTGAAATCCCGCGCTGCCAGAGAGCTGCCGAATTCATCGCCGCGCTCCGAGATCTCGCCGCTGGAGCTCTGCGTGAATGTGACCGAGGAGGAGGTCCGGAGCCCGCTCGAGCTGCTGGTGACGATCACCACGGCCCCCACGTCCTCGAGGCCGAATCCGTCGAATTGCGGAACACCGATCGCCAGGTCATCGTAGCCATTGCCGTCGAAATCGCCGAGGGCGATCGCCGAGCCGAATCCGCCCGTGATGTTCGCCAGGCCATTGGAACCTGGCCTGAGGATCAGATCTCTCGTGCTCACGCCGAGCGAGCTTCCGTACAGCACGTGAACCGATTCGTCGCCCGGCACGCCCACCGCAAGGTCGGATCTGCCGTCTTTGTCGAGATCTCCCTTGAAGGAGATCTTCTTGAGGCCGCAGATCGCCGGCGGGACGGTCGTGGGCGAGGGGCTCGAGATGGAATTCGTCGCTCCGGATACGGACATTCCGGTCATTGCGAGCACCCAGATTGTCAGGGCGAAACGCTGTACTTTCCTCATGGCATCCTCCTCCTGGGCCGGCGCCCTTGCGTGCGGTTGGTCAAGCTCTCAATCGTCCTCGCAATGGGGGGAGCCGCGAGGGGAGGAATTTCACGCGGAAGCCATCAGCGCTCCATCCTCACCGAGAAGGTCGCGCGCAAGGGTCACCATGTCATGCGCGAGTATGCCGTCAGCCCCCTGCAGCACCAGTTCGTGGGAGACGTCATGCTGCGCAGCGTGCCGACCGTTCCTTCCTCGATGCGGGTTTCCGATCTGGTCGGGCAGCTGACCAGGATGGACCCCACCCTGTCAGCGGTCCAGGCCTGGCCTGTGATCGATCACAAGGGAAGCTGGCGGGAATCGTCACTCGGGGTGATCTTCTTGAGAGCCTGAACCTGCACCCGGCCGGCGAGAAGACCGTCCTCGAAGCGGGGAGCGACACGGCGGTCGTGGCCTTCCCCGACGAGCTCCTGGTCGAAGCCGTCGAACGGATGTCGCGCCACGACGTGGGACGCCTGCCGGTGGTCGCCCGCGAAGATCCTTTCCGTCTCGAAGGCTATCTGGGCCGCACCGGAATGATCGCGGCCTGGACGAAAGGACTCGACGAGGAGACGCGGCGCGAGCATGGCTGGCTCAGCCGCCGAGTCCGGATCACCCTCCGCAAGGCGCGCGCCCGGCGGCGGCGTGCCTCCTGAGCCCGCGGAGCTCGGGCCACCCGAGCTTCTCTCGACCGCTTGTGGAAAGCCTCACCGGAATCGCTACGTCCTTCCGGCACCTCGCGCGACGATCGTGAGCGCCGGCAGAAGCCCGGCTCTCATGGGGTCTGCCTGGGAGCTGCCGCTCCGCGCGCCGCTCCTGTCCGCGCCGACTTCTCGATCCATTGCAGGGCATCCTCGAGATCGTGCAGCAGCTCCTCGCGGCCGCCCGAAAAGCCGTGGTTCTTCGCATCCACCTCATAGAGCCGTCGCACCGGGGTGTCGGGCCCCAGCAGTTTCCTGGCTTCCTCAGCCGGAACGTACTTGTCGCCGGCCGACTGGATGACGGCGACCGGTGTCTCACCGGCCAGCGCGATGGCCGGGTAGAGCTGGATTCTCTCTTTCTCGTCCACCTGGATCTCGGGAGGGCGATTAGCGGGATCCGGGGCTCGCAGGTAGTCGCTCTCGCGCGTCAGCGCGATGGCCATGGCGCCGGCGAACTGCGACCGCAGCCGCGGCACCAGGGTGGCCATTACCGCGGCGCTGGCACCTCGAGAATTCCCGATCATGATCAATCGCGTGTCTTTCGGAAGGCCGAAGGAAGTTCTCGCCTGCCCGAACAGCTCATCCAGCCAGTCGGCCATCCTCGACAGGCCGACCCGCTGGCCCGACTCACGGACCGGCTTCAGCATTTCCCGGGCGTTGTAGCCGACGGCATAATAGCCCAGCTCCGCCAGGCGCTCGAAGACGACGCCGCTCACTCCCAGCCAGCCGGCATCTCCGGTACAGAAGACGACCAGCTCGAGGTGTCGCGGGGCGGCGGGTCTGACATAGGTTGCGGTGAAATCCCGCTTCGCCATGGTTACCTTCCGCTCGCTCACCTCGAATTCTCCCGGTCTGGTCGCGAGACGTCCCCCGCAAGCTGCAAGGGAACCGAGGCAGGCCATGGCTGCCAGAATGAGCCGACTCTTCCCTACCAAGAGATAGCACCTGCCGGGTTGTCGCAGTCGTCGAGGATTCATTCCACCTCCGGGCTCATGACGACGTCGGCGCTATTCTAGGTCTTCCGCCGCGCGCCCGGTCAACTCGTCCCGGCATACCGGACGCCACCGGAAACCGCGGGTATTCCCGCCTTGTCCCGCGATTGCGGCTTGACGATCGGCCACGGTCTGCTGTATATACTTCGAACCTATATATCGCATCACCAAGGGAGAGGGACCGATGTTCAGTCGCGAACTCAAGAAAGGCAGCACCGAGCTGCTGATCCTGTCCCTGCTCGAGGCGGGACCGCGGCACGGCTACGACATCGGCAAGCGCATCGAGCAGCGCTCGCGCGGCAAGCTGAACCTGAGGATCGCCTCGCTCTATCCGATGCTGGTCCGGCTCGAGAGCCGGGGACTCATCAAGGGGCGCTGGCAGGAGCGTCCCGGCGAGCGGCGCCGCCGCTTCTATCGTCTCACGCCCGAGGGCCGGCGCATGCTGGCCAAGGAGCGGGCCACCTGGCGCGAGTTCATGGAGGCGGTCAACCGTGTGGTGGGGAGCGATCATGCCTGACTGGAAGCGCTACATCCGGGAGCGCCTGAGCCTGCCGCGGCTGCGGCCCGAGCGCCAGGCCGAGATCGTCGAAGACCTGGCGCAGCAGATGGAGGAAGCTTACCGCGCCGCGCGGGAGCGCGGCGCATCGGCCGAAGAAGCGGAAATCACCGCGCGCGGCGAGATTCAGGACTGGGACGGGCTGGCACGCGACATCATGGCCTCCCAGACCCGCGATCGCCTCCCCATGGATCAACGGACGCTCGAACGCCTCGAGCAGGCAGCTCCGACTCCGCTTCCCCAGGCGAGCGTCTCGGGCCAGAGCCGCGGCAGCCGAGGATCACGCCTCCTCCGATTCGCCTCCGAGTTCGCGGCCGACGTGCTGCATGGCCTGCGGCTCCTGAAAAAGCGTCCCGGGTTCACGATAGCGGTCGTGGTCACGCTGGCACTCGGCATCGGCGCCAATTCGGCCGTCTTCACCATTCTCAACGCGATTCTCCTGCGGCCACTGCCTTACGCCGATCAGGACCGGCTCGTGGTCATCTGGGACAGCCTGCCTTCACGCGGCTGGACGGAGTTCGCCGTGTCGGGCCCGAACTTCCTGGACTACCGGGAGCAGGGCGGCACCGCCTTCGAGCGGGTCGCCGCAGCGGTGAACTGGCCCGCCAACCTCACCGGGGCCGGCGAGGCGGAGCGCGTCTCCGGCCGAGCCGTCAGCCACGACTTCCTCTCGCTGCTCGGGGTCCGGCCCATCCTCGGGCGCGACTTCCTGCCGGAGGAGGACAAGCCGGGTGAAGGCGAGCGTGTCGTGCTTCTCAGCCGCGGCATGTGGCAGCGCCGCTTCGGTGAGGACCCGCAAATCCTTGGACGGATCATCCAGCTCAACGACATTCCTTATACGGTCATCGGCATCCTGCCGGAGTTCTACTGGGGACGCGCCGACCTGTTCGTGCCGCTGCGGGCCGATCCCACGAGTGACCGCGACAACCATCTCTACTCGGTCTTCGGCAAGATGAAGCCCGGCGTCACGATAGAGCAGGCGCGGGCCACTCTCGGCGGCGTCGCGAAGCGCCTGGCAGACCAGTATCCGGCTTCCAACAACGGCTGGACCGTCACGATCAATCCTTTCTTCGACTGGGTGGTGCCGCAGGAATCGCGCCGCGCCCTCTACCTGCTGCTGGGCGCCGTCGCCCTCGTCCTGCTCATCGCCTGCGCCAACGTCGCGAGCCTCCTGCTCGCCCGGGCCAGCGGCCGGCGCCGTGAGATAGCCATCCGCGCGGCCATCGGAGCGAGCCGCGGCCGGCTGGTCCGGCAGCTC
>DASTZC010000189.1 GCA_035764505.1 Candidatus Polarisedimenticolia bacterium | reverse complement strand
GCCACGACGCTCATGGAGGCCGCCTGCTTCACCCTGTTCCTGGCGGCTTTCGGCCTCGGCCTGTGGCGCGAGGGGTATCGGTTGCCGCGCTGGGTTGCCTGGCCTGTCCTCGCTTTTGTCGCCTGGACGCTTTTCCAGGTTCTTCCGCTCCCGCCCGCGGTTCTCGGGATCCTGAGTCCCGGCACCCATGCCGCCTACCAGCGCTTCCTGCCGGGCTATGCGGGATCGGCATCCGAAGCCGATCTCGAGGCGTTCCTCAAGAACCGCAACGATGATTCGCATGAATCCCTGCAGGCGCGATCCGACGAGAAGACGGGCCTGGAAGGGGTGATGCTCCTTCGCCCGGGATGGCGCCCTATCTCCTGGTATCCATGGCAGACGGCTCTCTGGCTGAGCCGCTTCCTTGCCTACGCGGCCTTCGCATTGCTGATCGTGGCCTGCCTTCCTCCCAGGGCGCTGGAGCGAAGGCTTCCCTGGTTCGTCCTCGTGCTGGGATCGGGTCTGTCGCTACAGGGAATCCTTCAGTACTTCAGCTGGAACGGCAAGATTCTCTGGGTCGTCCCCGTGTATCAGGGGCACCCCTTCGGCCCCTTCGTCAACAGCAATCATTTCTCTGGACTCGTGGAGATGGCACTGCCGCTGGGCTGTGGCCTGGTCCTGCGCGAGGCGGGATTCGGGTCCACCCGCCGGCGCCGGCGTCGCACCCTGCGCTCCGCCGCCCCGCGGGTGGTTCTCGGGCTGTTCCTCCTGCTCCCGATGCTGGTTGCGCTGGTGCTGGCGTACTCGCGTGGGGGAATGTTCTCGTTGGCACTCGTCGGCTGCGTTTACTTCGGACTCCAGGCCCTGCGGCTGGGAGACCCTTCGGCGCGGCGCGGCACCGCCCGTATCCTCGTCGCGATTGCGCCCCTTCTGGTGTGCGGCGCTGTGATCGCTGGATACATCACCTTCTTTGGTAAGGACGTTCCCGCGGCGTCGCGGGTCGAGCCCTCCTTCGGAATGCGCGTCCGCGCCTGGAGGGGAGTCCTGGACATGATCCGGTTGAATCCGGTCACCGGAACAGGGCTCGGGACCTTCGCCTTGAGCTATCCCTACAAGAAGACTTACGGCGAGACCGAGATCTGGGAGCAGGCTCACAATGACTATCTTCAAGTGATTTGTGAGAGCGGCCTGATCGGCTTCACAATCTTCCTGGTGGGGCTTGGATTCCTTTTCCGGCACCGACTCCGCCCGCTTCTCGCGGGCCCCTGGCGCGACCAGCAGCCGGTACTTCTCGGAGCCGCGCTCGCCGTGATGGTGCTGCTGGTCCACAGCCTGGTGGAATTCAATCTGCAGATTCCTTCCAATGGATTGCTCTTTACTCTGCTCGGCGGATTGCTCCTGGCCGGCCATCCGGCGGAGAAGACGGACGCCGCATGAAAGCCCGGACCGGAGCGATCCTGCGAAGTCCTTGACTGGCGCGAGTTTGACGTTGCAACCAACGCACCGATCCCGTATATTTAGGGCTCCGCTTCTTGGAACCTCGAAGAATCCGGGCGCCTCATGGGATCGCCTTGGGGGGAGGGCGTGACCTACAGACGAGCGAGCCGCGGTGTGATCGCGACCCTCCTTCTGGCCGCCGTTTGGTCCTGGTGTGGCGCGCGTCTCTGGGCGGTACAGTCAATCAAAGCGGGTGAGGCAGCCTTCTGGAAGGGAGACATCCGCGACGCCACCGCGGCTTTCGAGCGCGCCGCATCCTGGGGATTCGCCACCTTGGAAGCGCGACGCGGCCTGCGCGAGGCCCTGTTCGTGGCGCTCGAGAGTCCGCGCGCCCGGGAAGCGCAGCTGCGGGTCTCCCTCCAGGCCTGTGCCAGGCAGTGCGGCCGGCTGGTGGCGGCTCAGATCGAGGAAGCGCCCCTGCGGGCCGAGGTCTGGTCCGGAGCGGGTGATTTCTTCGAGCTGCTCAAGCCCGAGAACCAGAAGCAGCGCGTCTATTCCCTGGAGCAGCTGACCGGGCCGCGGGAGTCGAACCTGGAGATTGAAGAGCTGCTGCAGCTGCGCTCCATGGAGGTAGCCGTTCAACTGGATCCGAATGCCGTCTACCAGCGCGGTGAAATTGCGCGGCTGGCCTGGAGGCTCGGCCTGAAATCGATGGCCCTCAAGCAGTTCACCGAAGCGGTGACGCTGGTCAGCGACTTCGAGCGCCATGCCTTTCTGACGGAAGGCAAAGTATCTCCGGAGGTAGAGGAGGCGGTAGCGCGAGGGATGCGCCGGGCGGTGCTTCCGCCGCGCAACGCCGACAAGGAGACGACTTTGCGCAATCTCGGCGCCTTCCTGCTCAACCAGGAGCAATACGCGCTGGCCCGCGCCGCCTTCGACGAGGCCGGCCGGGGGACGGGAGTCACCCACTTCCGCTGGCAGGCGTATTGCGAGGAAATGCAGGGACACCGCGAGCAGGCCCTTGCCTTGTACCGCAGGTCGGCCGCGACGGAAGCCGAAGATGTGGCCGACAAGGTTCAGCTGCTGCTGCGCGTGGGCCAGATCCTCGAGGACCTGGGTCGTCACGCCGAGGCGCTCGAGCCGGTGCGCGCCGCCATGGAGCTGGAGCCGCGAAATCCCAGAGGATTGCTCCTTCTGGGTCGCATCAACGAGGCGCTCGGCTCGTGGTGGGAGGCGGAAGCTGCCTACGCCAGGGCCTCCGAAATCGGCGCCGATCGAATTGTCGCGCTGGCCGAGCTGGTTTCCTTCTATCGCCGGACCAACCGGCCCATGCTGGCCCTGGATCCGGCGCGCAAGCTCGTCGAGCTGCAGCCCGATGAGCCTCTGTACCGCAAACAGGTCAAGGAGCTTCAGGACCAGATCGAAGCAAGCGAGCCGTAACCGCATACGGGGGAGAGGGGGAATGTACATACTGGGAATCAGCGGAGGCGTGCGATCGGGCACCCACGATCCTGCCGCAGTCCTGTACCAAGACGGAAAGCTGATCGCCGCCGTGGAAGAGGAGCGGCTGCTGAGGATCAAGCATGCCGAGGGGCGGCTGCCGGAAAACTCCGTGCGCTGGTGCCTGGCGCAGGCCGGAATCTCCATCCGCGACGTGGAGGCCGTGGCGTACTGCTACGCGACCTTCCCGGGAATGGAGAAGCGGCTCAAGGACTACTTCAACTTCAAGTTCGGCCATTGCCCCCCGGTGCGTCTCATCCCGCACTACATGGCACACGCCGCCAGCGCCTACCGCGTGTCGGGCTTCTCCGACTCCATGATCGTCAGCGCCGATGTGTCGGGTGATTCGGTGTCGACCTTCCTGTCGTACGGGAAGGGGACCGAAATCCGCATGGTGAAAAGCATCCCGCGGCCCAACTCGCTGGGCATCTTCTACTCGATGCTGACGCAGATCCTCGGTTTCCAGCGGGACAACGACGAGTACAAGGTGATGGGACTGGCGTCCTACGGCAAATCGGAGATCGACCTCTCCTGGCTGCTGGAATTCGGGGGCGGCGACTACCGCCTGCGCACCGAGGACTACATGGTCCCGGTGGGCTCGACGAATCCCTTTCCGAGCAAGCAGGAAGGAATCTACTCTGGAAAGCTGGTCGAGCGGCTCGGGCCGCCGCGACTGAAGGACGAGCCGCTGCAGCAGCGTCACATGGATCTGGCCTACAGCGCGCAGAAGCTCCTGGAGCAGGCGATGGTGGATCTGGTCACCTGGCTGCACGAGCAGACGGGCAGCCGGAATCTGTGCGTGGCGGGGGGAGTGGGGCTGAATTGCGTGATGAACCAGCGCCTGCTGGCGCTGCCTTTCATCGACTCCCTTTACATCCAGCCCGCCGCCAGCGACGCCGGAACCGCCATCGGCTCGGCGCTGGAAGTGATGGCCGAGAAGGGAATCCGTCCCGAGGTGATGGAGCACGTCTACACGGGGCCCTCGTATTCCGACGAGGAGATCCGCAAGGCCCTCGAGAGCTACAAGGTTCCGTACCGCCACGAGCCGGATGTCTGCCGCTTCGCGGCGGAGCGCCTCGCCGAAGGCGCCATCGTGGCCTGGTTCCAGGGGGCCATGGAATTCGGACCCAGGGCTCTGGGCAACCGGTCGATTCTGGCCGACCCCCGCGATCCGGCCATGAAGGACCGCATCAACGCCACCATCAAGTTCCGCGAGGATTTCCGTCCCTTTGCCCCCGCGGTGCTGGAGGAGAAGGTGAAGGAGTACTTCTGCGACGGGGTCGTCTCCCCCTTCATGACGCTCACCTTCGACGTGCAGCCCGAGAAGCGGGACCGCATTGCGAGCATCACTCACGTGGATGGTACGGCCCGGATCCAGACGGTGAGCGCGAAGACCAACCCCCGCTTCCACCGGCTGATCGCCGAGTTCGAGAAGATCACGGGAATCCCGCTGGTGATCAACACCAGCTTCAACGTGAAGGGGCAGCCTATCGTCTGTACCCCCAGGGACGCGATCTCCACCTTCTTCATGACCGGGATGGATCATCTCATTCTCGGCGATTACGTGCTTTCGAAGCGCTCCGGAGCCGGGCGGGCAGACGCTCCGTGAGGTCCCGGCGAACGGTGCGGCCGGCCGCGCAGGATAAGCGGCCGCGGCGCCCCGCCGGTGCGGAGGAATAGTCGTGCCCTCATCCCCCTCTCCCTCCCCTGGTCCTTCGCGGGTCGTCCCCGGCCGTGTCTCGGAAATCGGGACCGGCTTCCTGCGCGACAGCGTGACGAGCTTCGCAACGCGCATCCTTTGCCTGGGAATCGGCTTTTTCCAGGCGGCGCTCACGGCGCGCATCCTGCTTCCCGAAGGCAAGGGGGAGCTGGCGGCGGCGCTCGTCATCCCGCAGCTCTTCGCGATGCTGGCGCCCCTCGGGATCAACTTTGCCTGCACCTACCATCTCGGCCAGAAGACCTTCGACCGGCAGGCGGTGATACGCAACGCGCTGACGGCGCTGGTCCTCCTGGGGGCGGTCGGGATGGTGGGATCGATAATCGCCGGACACTTCCTGAAATCCACCATTCTGCAGGGCGTCCCGAGCACCGCCTTCGTCCTGGCGACGCTCACCATTCCGACGCAGATAGGCATGCTCATCCTGCTCGCGCTGTTTCGCGGCGAGATGCGCATCTGGGAGACCAACCTGTTCGACCTGGTTCGCGCCATGGCGATGTTCGGGCTCATCATGCTCTTCCTGCTACCCCTCCAAATGGGCGTGACCGGCGTCATCCTGGCGCAGTTCCTGGCCGAGGCGGGTGTGACGCTGTGGGCCATCCGCCGCTTCGGCGGCGGCGCGCTTCCGGCCGTCCGCTGGAACGTTCTGAGGAGCATGCTGGAATACGGCCTCCAGGTCTACAGCTTCTCGATCCTGCTCTACTTGAACTACAGGCTGGACATGTTCCTGGTGCGCAGCTGGCTCGATCTGACCCAGACGGGCCTGTACGCCGCGGCCGTGTCCGTGGCGGAGATTATGTGGATCATTCCCTTTTCGCTCGGCAACGTGCTGTTCCCGAGCACCGCGAGCTCCAGCGGACCGTCCCGGGATCTCCTGACGCTCGCCGTCTGCCGGAGGTCCTTCTACGTGATGCTGGTCCTCTGCGGCATTCTGGCGATCTCCCGCAACCTGGTCATCCGGATTCTCTTCGGATCCGCGTTCCTGGGGGCGGCCCCCGCGCTGCTGTGGCTGCTTCCCGGAATTCTGTCGATGTCGGTGCAGAATGTCGTGGGCTCCGACCTGACGGGGCGCGGGCGGGCGTTGCCAGTGACGGTGGGGGCGGTGCTGGGGCTGGTCACCAACGTGATCCTGAATATCCTCTGGATCCCGCGCTACGGCATCCTGGGGGCTTCGCTCGCTTCCAGCGTGTCGTACACGCTGGTGACCATCGTCGTTCTCGCGGCCTTCGTACGCCTCACGCGCTCCAAGCTCAGGGATGCGCTGGTTCTGAGGCGCGAGGATCTGAGGGCCCTGTCCCGCTTGGTGCTGCGCTCGGGCGAGGCGGCGGCATGAGGATTTCGAGGATCGCGATCCAACGGCAGTTCCTGATGCTGGAGCTGTGGCACCGCCGCGACCTGGACGATGCGGCGCCGGTGGCCCGACCTGCCCGCG
The DNA here is from genome assembly GCA_035764505.1 of Candidatus Polarisedimenticolia bacterium. Classification (NCBI taxonomy): domain Bacteria; kingdom Pseudomonadati; phylum Acidobacteriota; class Candidatus Polarisedimenticolia; species Candidatus Polarisedimenticolia bacterium. The sequence goes on along the minus strand of DASTZC010000189.1, from coordinate 6,017 downwards.
AGTTGAGCCGCGGCTACCGCTCCCTCGCGGCGGAAGGACGTTGATGCGGGCGATTTCCTGGTCCTCCGTTCCCGACAGAATCCGTCACGGCGATCGCAGCCAGTACCTGGGAGCCGTCGGTGTCATGGGCGTGGGGCTGGCGGTTCTCGCCGTCCTTTACCTGGGCCAGCCGGTCTTCATCATTCCGATCCTGAGCGCCGCCGCGATCATGATCGTCGTGACCCTGCGCCAGCCGGTCTACGGCTTCCTCGCGGTCGTGGCTGCGCTTTATTTCCCCCTCATCATCGGAGATTACACCCTCTTCCAGCTGGTGGGCGTGGGTGTCGCCACGCTCATCCTGGTTTTCATCGCCATGACCCGCAAGGGGCTGGTTTTCTCCAACGTGGTGCCTCCGATCCTGCTGTTCGCGCTGTTGACGGTCAACTCCCTCACGTTCACGCAGGACACGCCAGGGACCTACTACCTGGTGCGCAAGCAGGCCTTCAACGCCCTGTTCTGCCTGCTCCTGGTGAACATCCTGGACAGTTTCCGCAAGCTCCGCCTGCTGCTCGGGCTGATCGTCAGCATGGCCATGCTGAACTCCGCGGTCGCCATCTTCCAGTTCATGGCCGGGGCGCACGAAGCGCGGGCGAAAGGGCTGCAGGAAAACGAGAACCAGCTCGGAGAAATCAGCGCATGGAGCCTGGTGATCATCCTCTACCTTTTCATGTACAGCAAGACCAGACGCCAGCGGGTGGTGGCGCTGATCCTCGGCGCCATCGTGGCCAGCGGCCTGGTAGTCTCGATCTCCCGGGCCGCAGTGCTGTCGCTGCTGGCGGGGCTCGCCTGGATGACCTTGCGGGAGCGACGATATCGCCGCCGCTTGATCCTGATGGCGGTCCTGATCGTGGCCGTGGTGCCCTTCCTCCCCAAAGTCTTCTACCAACGCTTCCAAAACGTCAACGACGCCGTGCGCAACACCCTGATATTTACCGGCAGGACGGGCCTCACCGACCGGGGCTATTTCAACCGCGCCGGGCTCAAAATGTGGAGAGCACATCCCATCGTCGGGGTGGGTCTTGGCAACTTCGGGTTCTATTACATCAGTCCCGAGTTCAACCCGGGGGCTCGCGGATTCCGGAACCTTCCTCCTCACAATATCTACATCCAGGCCCTGGCGGAAACCGGAACCCTGGGCTTTCTCGTGCTGATGCTCTGGATCTTCCAGGTGGCCAGGAACTACGTTGCTGCCGGGCGCGCGAGTCCCACGGACCCGCTGGACATCGCGACCATGAGGGCTTGCGAGACGATCACGCTGGTGGCGCTCATGATCTACATCACCTCGGGGAACATCGTCTACACCAACTTCGCCATGATCATGGCCGTGAGCTACGTGTGCCGGCGAGGCGCCCAGGGTGCCGCCCGGTCGCAGGCGCTCGCCTCGGGCGGAGCCGAAGGTGGAACCGCGTGATCGATGCCACTCCGCTGCATCTCATCGCCGCCGGCGTTTTCTGGGCCTCGCTGACCCTGCTGGTTTATGTCCATTTCGGCTACCCGCTTCTGCTTCTGCTGCTGGGCCGCCTCGCGCCGCGGCCGTTGCAGGCGGGGACGGGCCAGGAGCTTCCCCGCGTGGACTTCCTCATCGGGGCCTACAACGAGGAGGCGGTGATCCGGCAGAAGATCGAGAACAGCCTGGCGCTGGATTATCCCGCGGGCTATCTCCGCATCACCGTCGCCTCCGACGCTTCGACCGACGGCACCGATGCCGTCGTCCGCGAGTTCGCGACTCGCGGCGTGGTGCTGAGGAGGGCTCCGCAGCGCCGGGGGAAAGCCGCGAACTTCCGCGAGATCGTTGCGACGCTCACCGGGGACATCGTCCTCTTCTCCGACGCCGGCAGTCTCTACCACCCCGACACGCTCCAGCGGCTCGTACGCCATTTCGCCGACCCCGAGGTCGGACTGGTGGGCGGCCGGATCCATTACGTGAATCCGGGAACCACTTCGGTGTCGCGCGGCGAGGGGCTCTACTGGCGCTACGAGGTCTTCCTGCGCACGGCCGAGAGCCTCATCGGATCCGCCATGGTGGTGAGCGGCGCGGTTTACGCCATGCGCCGCCATCTCTACCGGGCCGTTCCGGACAATCTCCCGGACGACTTCATGAGCCCTCTCAACGTCCTGGACCAGCGGCACCGGGTGCTCTACGACGCCGGCACCCGGATTCAGGAGAGGATGGCGACCAGCGCGCGTGCCGAATGGGCCACCAAGGTCCGGATCATCCGCCGAAACTTCGCGGCGCTGCGGTCGATGCGGCACCTCCTCAACCCTGTCCGTGACCCGCTCGTGGCGCTCCAGCTCCTCTCACACCGGCTGTTGCGGTGGTTCGTCATGCCCCTGGCGGGCCTGCTCCTTCTTTCCAGCGCCGTCCTGGCGGACGAGAATCCTTTCTTCGCCTGGGTCCTGGTGGCGCAAGGGGCCTTTTACGCCCTCGCCCTGACCGGCTACCTGATGGACCTGGCCGGCAGGCAGTTCCGGCTGTTCTTTCTGCCCTATTACTTTGTCCTCGTGAACCTTGCCGCCAGCTGGGGAGTGGCGCGCGCCCTCGCGGGCGCCGGCGGCTCAGCGGGGGTCTGGGAGCCAGTGGAGCGATGAGCCCTGCAGCCTGGATATTCTGGGGATGCGCCGTCATGGCGATTTACGCCTATTTCGGCTACCCGGCGCTCCTGTGGATCTGGCTGCGCCTGCGAGGTGAGGGGACGCCGAGCTCCGACGAGCACCGCGAAAGCGCGATCTCCCATCCGCCGGTCTCCTTGATTATTCCCGCGTACAACGAAGAGGCGGTCATCGCGCATAAAATCCGCAACAGCCTGGATCTCGAGTATCCCGCGGCGAAGCTGGAGATTGTGGTGGTCTCGGACGGCTCCAACGATGCCACCGAGGCGGTCGCGCGCCGGGCCGCCAGCGATCGGGTGAAGCTGGTGTTCCGCCAGGACCGCGAGGGAAAGACCGCCTGCCTCAACGCCGTGCTGGGGGAGCTGTCCGGGGATCTCTTCGTCTTCACCGACGCCAACGCCTTCTTCCATCCCGACGCGCTGCAGCGTCTGGTCGCGCCCTTCACCGATCCCGGCGTCGGATGTGTCATGGGAATCCTGGAATACCGGCGCGAAGGATCGCTCAACGCCTCGCTGGGGGAAGGGCTCTACTGGCGCTACGAAAACCTCCTGAAGGAGCTGGAGAGCCGGCTGGGATCCACCATCGTGGGGAACGGAGCGATTTACGCCATGCGGCGGCGGCTCTGCCACCCGCTCCCGCGGGAAGCCGAGGCCGACGTCGCCTATCCGCTGCTCGCCCTGCGCTCGGGGTTCCGGGTGGTGTTCGAGCGGCGCGCCCGCTGCTGGGAAAGGGCCGCTGCAAGCGTGCGCGAGGAGTTCGGTCGCAAGGCCCGCATCATCACCAAGCAGATCGCCACGTACCGCCACCCGGCGGCCGGCGGCGGGCCCCTGCCCGGCGGGGCGGTGTTCCAGATTCTTTCCCACAAAGTGGCGCGCTGGCTGGTGCCGCTGGCGCTGGGAGGTATGTTCGTTGCCTCGGCAGCCGACTCCCGCCTGTTGCGCGCCGCCTGGCTGGCGCAGGCGGTTTTCTACGTCCTGGCGGGGACCGGAGCGCTGCTGGAATCGCTCGGCCGGAGGATTCCGAGGATCTGCTTCGTGCCTTACTATTTCTGCGCGGTGAATGCGGCCTCGGTGAAAGCAATGCTGGATTATGCGCGAGGCGAGCGGGGCGTAGTCTGGGAGAAGGCGCCCAGCACCCGGCTCGCCAGCGAGAACGGAAAAACCCATGAATAGGAGAGGGAGGTCATGCGGATCCTGATCACGGGAGGCGCCGGTTTCGTCGGCTCCCACCTGACGGAAGCCTACCTGCAGCGCGGGGACGAAGTGTGGGTCATGGACGATCTGTCCACGGGCGGCATTCAGAACGTGGAGCACCTGCGTGGCACCAAAGGGTTCCACTACCTGGTCGACACCGTGATGAATGTGCCGATGCTGGCCGAGTGCATCGATCGTTGCGACGTGGTGATCCATCTGGCGGCCGCGGTCGGCGTCCGCCTGATCGTGGAGAGCCCGGTCAACACGATCGAGACGAACATCAAGGGGACCGAGAACGTCCTGACGCTGGCCGCCAAGAAAAAGAAGAAGGTCTTCATCGCCTCCACCTCGGAGGTCTATGGGAAAAGCGCCCGGGTGCCGTTCCGCGAGGACGACGACCTGGTCCTGGGCCCCACCACCAAGGGACGGTGGAGCTACGCCTGCTCGAAGGCGATCGACGAGTTCCTTGCCATCGCCTACTGGAAGGAGAAGCGCCTGCCGGTGGTGATCGCCCGCCTGTTCAACACCGTGGGACCCCGCCAGACGGGACGCTACGGCATGGTCATCCCCAGCTTCGTCCGCCAGGCGCTGTCGGGGGAGCCAATCACCGTATTCGGAGACGGCTCGCAGTCCCGCAGCTTCACCTATGTTTCCGACGTCGTCGGGGCCATCGTCCGGCTGATGGACTCCGACGCCACCGTCGGCCAGGTCTACAACATCGGTAACGGCAAGGAAATCAGCATCCTGGACCTCGCCCGGCTGGTGAAGGAGGTGGCGAATAGCTCCTCCGAAATCGTCAAGATTCCCTACGACGAAGCTTACGAGGAGGGATTCGAGGACATGCCCCGGCGGGTACCTGACATCTCGAAGCTTCAGAAAGCCATCGGCTACCAGCCCACTCTGGGGATCCGCGCCATCCTCGAAAAAGTCATTGAATACGAGAGGAAGTAGCGTATATTAAGGCCTGAAATCCGCGCACAATAAGCACTTGCGTCGAGAGAGGGGGAGCGGCGCCGGGTTGCGCCTCGAGGGGCCCGGCGGGAAAGTATGGTTTCCATAGGGGCCTTGCTGGTCGCATTCGGGGTCTGCACGGCCCTGACTCCGATCGTGATCCGCTCCGCGACCCGCCTCGGGTACGTCTCCAAGCCGAAAGCCGATCGTTGGAATGCGCGTCCCACGCCGCTGATGGGAGGGATTGCGCTCTACTGCGGCGTGACCGCCGCGGTCCTCTGCTTCGCCGAGCTGGGGCAGGAAACCGTCGGGGTTCTCATCGGCGGCACGCTGGTGTTCCTCCTCGGCATCATCGACGACATCCTGCAGATCAAGCCTTCCACGAAATTCCTCGGCGAGGTTCTGGCCGCCTGCGTGGTGATCTATGCGGGCCTGAAGTTCGACCTGATCCCCAATCCATTCCTCAACCTCTTCCTGACGCTGCTGTGGATCATCGGCATCACCAATGCCGCCAATCTCCTGGACAACATGGACGGTCTGTCGGCCGGCGTCGCCGCCATCTCCTCCCTGACAACCTTCGTCTTCTCGCTCATTCAGGGGCTGCCGGAGATTTCGGTGCTCTCGCTGGCGGTCCTGGGCGCGACGCTCGGCTTCCTGATCTTCAATTTCAATCCCGCCCGGATCTTCATGGGGGACTGTGGCAGCCTGTTCCTGGGCTTCACTCTCGCCTGCACGACGATCCTGGGATCGTGGGAGCAGGCCTCGAACCTGTTCGGCATCCTGGCGATTCCGGTACTGGCCCTGGGCGTCCCGATCTTTGACACTCTGCTGGTGACCGCCTCGCGGGCCCTCTCGGGCCGCTCGATCTCGGTCGGGGGGCGCGACCACACGTCGCACCGGCTGGTGGCTCTGGGGATGTCGGAGAGGAAGGCGGTGGTGAGCCTCTATTTGTTGTGCGGAGCACTGGGTTCCATCGCCATCTTCGGGGTCCTCTTCAATCTCGTGGTCAGCGGCCTGATTACGACGATCTCGATCATCGTGCTGGCCGTATTCGGGTTGTACCTCGGACAGAGGCAGGTCTACCGCTACGCCCCTCACGACGGCGTCGAGGCGGCCGACGCCCGGGAGAGCCGGTTCTACGACCGCTTCATCCAGCACAAGACGCGCATCCTTGAAGTGGTCATCGATCTCTGCGTGATCTCGGTGGCCTTCCTGATGTCATAC
>DASTZC010000188.1 GCA_035764505.1 Candidatus Polarisedimenticolia bacterium | reverse complement strand
CCTGTGCTATACTCTCGCCTCGTCCCTGCGGTTGGGGGCGGGGATCCCTCAGTTTCCTCCGTTCCACTCCGGACAGTCTTCATGGAACTTATTAACAGAGAAGAGTTTAGTAACGGTCTCACTGTCGTGACCGAGAAGATGCCCAACCTCCGGTCGATCTCCCTGGGGGTCTGGCTGAAGAAGGGCTCGCGCCACGAATCCTCCCCCGAAAACGGCATCTCGCATTTCATCGAGCACCTGCTCTTCAAGGGGACCGCCAACCGCAGCGCCAAGGACATTGCGCTCACGATCGACTCGATCGGCGGCCACATCGACGCCTTCACCGCCAAGGAATACACCTGCTTCTACGCCAAGGTCCTGGACGACCACCTTCCCGTGGCGCTCGACCTCCTTTCGGATATCGTCCTCAATCCGCGCTTCGAGCCTTCCGAAATCGAGAAGGAGCGCAAGGTGATCTTCGAGGAGATCCGGATGGTGGACGACACGCCGGATGAGCTGGTCTACGACCTGTTCAACCAGAACCTGTGGCCCGACCATCCGCTGGGGCGCCCCATCCAGGGGACCGTGGAATCGGTCTCGGCGATGACCCCCGAGATCCTGACGCGCTATTTCAGGGGCAGCTACCAGCCGGGCAACCTCCTGATCACCGCCACCGGAAACGTCGATCACGATCTTCTCGTCGGCTCGATCCGCAAGGCGTTCGAGCCTTTGACCAACGGCTCGCAGGTCCCGGCGATTGCGCCGCCGGCCCTCAATCCGGGGCTGTTCATCCGGGAGAAGAAGGAGCTGGGCCAGATCCACCTCTGCCTTGGCGTGAAGGGCTTCCCGCTGAACAGCGAGCACCGCTTCGAGGAGTACCTGCTGAACACGCTGCTGGGCGGGGCGATGTCGAGCCGCCTGTTCCAGAACATCCGCGAGGACCGGGGGCTCGCCTACAACGTCTTCTCGTCGGTCAATTCGTTCAAGGACACCGGCTACCTGATGGTCTACGCCGCCACCTCTCCCGAGTCGGCGGAGCAGGTGGTGCGCCTCATCCTCGAGGAGTTCGTCGCCCTCAAGGAGAAGAGCCCCTCCGAGAAAGAGATGAGGATGGCGAAGGACCATCTCAAGGGAAGCCTGATGCTCTCCCTGGAGAGCAGCTCGTCGAGGATGTCGAACCTGGCGCGGCAGGAGGTCTACTTCCACCGCCCCTTCACCCTCAACGAGATTATCGAAGGAATCGACCGGGTCGAAGCGGACGAGGTCCGCAGCCTGGCGCGCAAGATGTTCGACAGCTCCACCTGCGCCATGGCGGTCCTCGGGAACACCTCCAGGTTCAAGCTGACCCGCGGCGAGCTGGTTTTTTGACGCGATCCGCCGTCGCCCCCTAGCGGGGCGGAAGCCAGGATGGGACAGAGCCCTCTCGACGATTCTTCCCAAGCCAGGGTCTTCATCACCCGGATCTCTCCGGAATCGGATCTTCCCCTGCCAGAATATGCGACGGCCGGCTCCGCGGGCCTCGATCTCAGGGCCTGCGTCGGGCAAGACGTCACTCTCACGCCCGGTGGCCGGGCCCTGATCGGGACGGGCCTCGCCGTGGCGCTGCCGGAGGGATTCGAGGCGCAGATCCGGCCCCGCAGCGGGCTGGCGGCGGAGCACGGCGTGACGCTGCTGAACTCCCCGGGGACGATCGACGCCGACTATCGCGGGGAGATTCGCCTGGTGGTGGTGAACCTGGGGAGTGCGCCTTATACCATCCGCCGCGGCGATCGGATCGGACAGATGGTGATCGCGCGCGTATCGCGCGCGCGGCTGGAAGAGGTCAAGGAGCTGCCGGCCACCCGGCGGGGGGCCGGGGGGTTCGGACACACCGGACGATAGGCTGGAGGAGCGCGGCCCTGCGACTCGCCGTCCTGGGAAGCGGTAGCGCCGGCAACGCGGTCGTCGTCGAGTCGGGCGGGACCGTCGTGCTGCTGGACGCCGGCTTTTCCTGCCGCGACCTGGAGGCGAGGCTGGCCGCCGTGGGAATCGACCCGCGTAGGGTGCGGGCGATGATCCTGACGCACGAGCACGGAGATCATGCGCGCGGCGCCGAGCGCTTCGCGGCCCGCTTCGGCTGCGAGATTGTCGCCACCGCCTCCACGCTGCGCTGCCTGGGGTTGTGCACGCCGCAATTCCGCTGGGCCGCTTTCGAGAGCGGCCGGAGCTCCCATGTTGCGGGGTGGCGGGTGAGCAGCGCCCGCGTACCTCACGATGCGGCCGATCCGGTGGCCCTGAGGCTGGAGACGAGCGAGGGAAGCGTCGGTTATGCGATGGACCTGGGGCAGGCGCCGGCGGCGGTGGCCTCGCTCCTCGAGGGTTGCGAGATCCTGATCGTCGAGACGAACCACGATGTGGAGATGCTGGAGCGGGGACCGTACCCCGAGGAATTGAAGGACCGGCTGCGCGGGCCGCGCGGCCACCTCAGCAACGAGGAGGCCGCGGCGCTGATCGCCGGAGCGGTCAATGGCCGGACCCGGTCGTTGATCCTGGCGCACCTGAGCCGCACGAACAACCGGGCCGATCTCGCGATGCTGGCGGCGCACCGCGCCCTCGGGAGCGGCGCCGAATCGATCAAGATGACCGTGGCGGAGCAGGGGCCCTCCGCGCGGTGGATCGAAGTTTGACGAGGCCCGCGCGCCGCAGCGCGCGGCCGACAGAAAGCGAGGAGCTTTCCGCTTGATTTCGCGATACACGAGGATAGAGATGGGTCGCATCTGGACCGATGCCCATCGCATGGAGAAGTGGCTCGAGGTCGAGCTCGCCGTGGTGGACGTGATGGCCGAGGTTGGCGAAATCCCGCGCCAGGCGGCGGAGAACATCCGCAGGAAGGCGGCGTTCGACGCCGAGCGGGCTCTGGAGATCGAGAAGACCGTCCAGCACGATGTCATCGCCTTTCTCACCAGCGTCGCGGAGCATGTCGGAGCGGACTCCCGCTTCATCCACCTGGGCCTGACCTCCTCCGACGTGGTCGACACCGCCCAGGCACTGCTGTTGCGGGAGGCGGCCGATCAAATCCTGCGCGGCATCGATCGGGTTCGCTCCGCGCTGAAGGCGCGGGCCCTCGAGCATCGCAAGACCCCCTGTATCGGACGGACTCACGGCGTGCACGCCGAGCCGACCACCTTCGGGCTGAAGATGGCGGTCCTGTTCGCGGAGTTCGGCCGGGCGCGGGAGCGCGTGGAGCGCGCGCGCGAGGCGATCTCTGTCGGGAAGATCTCGGGCGCCGTGGGAACTTTCGCCCATCTCGATCCCGCGGTCGAGGAGAAGGTCTGCGAGAAGCTGGGGCTTACTCCGGCGCCGGTTTCCAATCAGGTGATCCAGCGGGACCGCTATGCTGAATATATCGCCGCGCTGGGGATCCTGGCCGCCTCGATGGAAAAAACGGCAACCGAGATCCGCCATTTGCAGCGTACCGAGGTGGCGGAAGCCGAGGAGCCTTTCGGCGGCGGCCAGAAAGGATCTTCCGCCATGCCCCACAAGCGCAATCCGGTGGGGTGCGAGCAGATTTGCGGGCTGGCCCGGGTCATCAAAGGGAACGTGGGAGTGGCGCTGGAGAACGTGGCGCTGTGGCACGAGCGCGACATCAGCCATTCCTCCGCCGAGCGCGTCATCCTGCCCGATTCCACGATCCTGGCCGACTACATGTTGAACCGGCTGGCGGGAATCCTCGAGCGCCTGGTGGTCTACCCGGAGGCGATGCGCCGGAACCTCGAATCCTCGGGCGGGCTGGTCTACTCGCAGGAGGTGCTCCTCGCCCTGGCCCGGCGGGGCGCGACGCGCGAGGAAGCCTACGCCTGGGTCCAGGGCGCCGCGATGAGCGCGCGCGAAGGGAAGGGGAGCTTCCGGGAGAACCTCAAGTCGCAGCCCGGGATCCTGAAGATCCTGGACGCCGGCGAGCTGGAGCGCTGCTTCGATCTGGAGCGGCAGCTGCGAAACGTGGATCGGATCTTCGAGCGGGTCTTCGGAGCGGAAGCTGCCGAGTCCCCCCGAGATCGTGGCGGAGCCGGAGAGGGCGGATCCGAAGCGGAGACGTCCCGTCCCCGGAAGCGGAGCGAGCGATGAAAGTGCGCGTGACGGTGCTTTACAAGAAGGGAGTGCTGGACCCGCAGGGGAAGACGATCCTGGGGTCGCTGCACCAGCTGGGCTACAAGGAAGTTACCGATGTGCGGGCCGGCAAGGTGCTCGAGCTGACGCTACCGAAGACGGCGAAGGCGCAGCTCGAGAAAAAGGTCCGGGAGATGTGCGACAAGCTCCTGGCCAATCCGGTCATCGAGGACTACCAGTTCGAGGTGGCGGAGTGAGCGAGGCGGCCGCATCGTGAAATTCGGCATCGTCGTATTCCCAGGATCCAACTGCGAGCATGACTGCTATCACGTGGTCAAGCACGTCCTGCGCCAGGACGCCAGCTTCCTCTGGCACAAGGACCGCAACCTGGCGCACTCCGACTGCATCATCCTTCCGGGCGGCTTCGCCCACGGCGACTACCTGCGCTGCGGCGCCATGGCGAAGTTCTCGCCCATCATGGAGAGCGTCGCCCACTTCGCCAAGCAGGGGGGACCGGTCCTGGGAATCTGCAACGGCTTCCAGATCCTGACCGAGGCGGGACTGCTTCCCGGAGCCCTGGTGCGCAATCGGTCGCTGCACTATCTCTGCCAGGACGTTTTCCTGCGGGTCGACGGGGGCGAGTCGCCTTTCACCCGCAGCCTTTCGCGATCCAAAACTCTCAAGATGCCCATCGGACACGGCGAAGGCTGCTATTACGCCGACCCGAAAACTCTGAAGCGGCTGGAGCTGGAAGGGCGCATCGCCTTCCGCTACTGCGACGCCGACGGAAAGCTGAGCGAGGAATCCAACCCGAACGGGTCGATGATGTCGATCGCCGGGGTTCTCAACGAGCGGGGGAACGTCCTGGGCCTGATGCCCCACCCTGATCGGTGCGCCGAGGCGATTCTGGGTAATGAGGACGGACGGCTGTTGTTCGAATCGGTCATCGCCGGGGGTCCAAAAGCGGTAACCTCCTGAAAATGAAGGTGAATCCATTGGTCCTGAAGGCCATCCAAAAGATGCTGGCGGGGAAGCAGAAAACCGATTACTCGGGGGTGGGACGCAACGACCCCTGTCCCTGCGGCAGCGGCAGGAAGTTCAAGTCCTGCCATTACGATAGGGTGCGCGGCAAGGAGCGCGAAGATCAGATGTCGAAGCTGTTCCGGAACCCGAAATGAGCGATCTCCGGAAAGCGGAGCCGCAGGTCGACCCGGAGCTGGCTCAGGCACACGGGCTCTCGCCGGAGGAATACGACAAGGTCTGCTCGCTTCTCGGCAGGACCCCGACCTATACCGAGCTCGGCATCTTCTCGGTCATGTGGTCGGAGCACTGCTCCTACAAGTCCTCCCGCGTCCACCTGAAGCGGTTCCCCACGACCGGGCCTCAAGTGTTACAGGGGCCGGGAGAGAACGCGGGTGCCATCGACATCGGCGGCGGGCTGGCGGCCGTATTCAAGATGGAGAGTCACAACCACCCCTCCTACGTGGAGCCCTTCCAGGGAGCGGCGACCGGGGTGGGAGGAATCCTGCGCGACATCTTCACGATGGGGGCACGTCCCATCGCCTCGATGAACTCGCTGCGCTTCGGCTCTCCGGACCATCCGCGGATGAAGTACTTGGTGGGCGGGGTGGTGGGAGGGATCGCCGGATATGGAAACTGCATCGGCATCCCGACGGTGGGAGGCGAGACGACCTTCCATTCCTGCTACGACGGCAACATCCTGGTGAACGTCATGAGCCTCGGGATTGCCCACGCTTCGCGTATCTTTCGCGGGCTGGCCAAGGGGCCCGGGAACGCCGTCTTCTACGTCGGGTCGCGCACGGGGCGGGACGGAATCCATGGCGCCTCGCTGCTGGCCTCGGCCTCCTTCGAGGCCGACTCGGAGACGAAACGGCCGACCGTGCAGGTTG
>DASTZC010000187.1 GCA_035764505.1 Candidatus Polarisedimenticolia bacterium | reverse complement strand
CTTCTGCCGCAAATGGGACCGTTGCTCGCCGTCAGCACCGCCTTGCGCTTCGCCGACACGATCCTGCTCGAATCGGCCCTGTCGCTGGTCGGTCTGGGGGCGCCTCCGCCGGCGGTCTCGCTCGGAAGCATCATGGCCTCGGGGCGCGACGCCCTGGCGGAAGCCTGGTGGATCGCGGCATGGCCTGGCCTGCTCATCGCTCTTTCGGTCCTGGCGCTGCGCTCCACCGCCGTCTCTTCGGTGCGCGGCTCTGAGCCGCCCTCGGTGGCTTGAGACGCCTTGCATCCATCACGGAAAGCTTGATGCTTTTCCAGGGAGACTCGCCAGGGAGCGCAGCAAGGCGGCCAGGGCTTGCACGGAGGGATCGGAGCTCGAGAGCCCGATGACCCGCGTCACCTTCCCCGCGTCCAGGACGATTCGGGGTCCCCCACCGCCGCCGCGCCACCGATCCGTCCCCGCCTGGGTCAGTGCCCTGCGAACCTCCTCCATCTCCGACGCGTCGATCTTTTTCAGGAAAGTGGTTTGAACGCCCCGCAGACGATACAGGCTGCCGTCCCCCTCCAGCGCGATTCCGTCGGAGCCGTCCTCGTAGATCGTCAGGCGGGTGAATCCCGGAGCCTTGGTGCTCTCTTCATCCCGCGCTTCCTTCTTGTTTCCCGGCGCTCGATCCCCTTCCTGCGAGGCGGGCTTTGCTTTCTCCTCCATCGGCGCGGCGTTGCGAGCAGGGGGCAGCGAGCCGGCGGCCGGAGAGTCCTTGGCCAGCCCGAATCCCGAGAGAAGGCCTCCCGACACCCCAGGGGACACCGCCATTGTCTGGCGCGCGGCCACCGGAGCATCGCCGCGGCCGATGATTCCCTGGTAGGAAACGTCTTCGGGCATCTCGACCGGGACGCCGACCTGCGCGGAGGAGCCGGTCCAGTTGCTGATCTCGCTGTCCACCGCCACCAGCGACGTATAGGGCGTCATCAAGTGATGTCCCAGCCCCAGCCGGGTTATCGACTCGACCACCGACGGGCTCGGGCCGTCGTGCAGGTCACGCTCCAGCTGGTGGATGCGGGCCCGGGCCCACAGCCTGCCGAGCGCCTCGTGGCCCTCGGCCTTCTCCGGCAGCGTCACGTTGCGCCGGTAGATCCGGCGGCTCCCCCCGCTGAAGCCCTCCACCTCCACGACTCCCGTCCCGGCGCGTCGGTAGCGGCCCTGCAGGATCAGCGGCTGCCCGTCGAACAGATCGGGGGCCCGCTCTGGAATCGTGTCGGTCACCTCCAGATCGCGCCAACTGATATGGACATCGGTAAGGACCGGCGCGTCAATGCGCCGGGTGAAGCGCTGGACCATCTCATCGGGCGTCTCGCGCGGTCCCAGGAAGGCCGCTTCGCCTCGTCCCTCTTCCGCCAGCCCTTCCAGGAGGTAGCGGTTCACCGAGGAGCCGATGCCGAAAGCAAACAGCCTCGCTTCCCCCAGACGCGAGCGGACTTCCTTGAGAATCTCGCTCTCGTTGCCGATGTAGCCGTCGGTCAGGAACGCCACGATCCGCAGGCGGCGCGGGTCTTTGGGGAAATCGAGCGCGGCGCGGATTCCCAGGATCATCTCGGTGCCTCCTTCGCCTTGCAGCGAATCGAGGTAGGCGAGCGCCTTGCGCAGGTTGTCGCGCGTCGGAGCGAGCGGGCGGCTTCCCATCCCGGAGGTGGCGTCTGAGAAGCGCAGGATCTGGAAGGTGTCCTCGGGGCGCACGGCGCCCAGGGACCGCCGCACCACTCCTTTCGCAGCCTCCAGCGGCACGCCCGACATCGAGCCGGAGCAATCGAGGACGAAGACCAGCTCGCGAGGCGCCGCGGATGCGGTGTCGAAATCGGCGGGAGGCTGCAGGATCAAGGTGAAGACACCCGACGGATCGGACCCGCCTGGGTCGCGCCAGGCCAGCACGCCCACCTCGGGCTCTCCGCTCCCCACCTTCCAGCGCAGCTTGAAGTCGCGATTCGGGATCTCCTTTTCCTCTGCCGCCAGGGTGACCCGCTGACCTCCCTTTCCGAAAGGGGTGATCGAGATGCGGTGCGACGGGGACTGGAGCTCATGGGCCTCGACTCCGGCCTCGAGGCTCACCGTCATCGAGAAACGCTGGCGCGCATGGCTCCCCTCGGAGACGATCGGCGGCGCGATTTCGCCGGGATCGGTCTGGCGCGCCGGAATGAAGCGCGGCCCTACGACCGTCGGGAAGGAATACTCGCACGCCCCCTCGGCACAGCGGATTTCGTAATCGAAGGCGATTTTCACCTCGATCCGCTGGCGCGGGGCGAGATTGGCGACGCGCTGAGCGAAGACATTCGGGCGCTCCTGATCCAGCAATGCGGCCGTGCGGCCTTCCCTGCGGGCCTGCTCGTAGGCCTGGCGGGCTTCGTCCCGTCGGCGCATCTCGCCCTGGATGGTGCGCTCGCCGATGGTCAGCGTCATGTCATTGACGGCGGCATTCTCGGGAAGGGGGAAAATGTACAGGCCGTCGACCGGCTGGTCGTTACTGTTCTCCCAGGTCTGGGTGACCTCGACGTGGGCCACCGGGCCGGTAATCCAGGTCCGCACCCGCGTGCCCGCCAGGAGAAAAGGCGAAAGACTGTCGCTCGTGGCAGGGCGGCGGGGATCCGGGCGGAGGTCGTGAGGCATCGGAAGATTTTCCGGACGAGGCGATTCCTCGATTGCATCGCTCCGGACCGGAGATGGAGGGGACGGCGAAATCGAGCCAAGTAGCAGGAACGGGGCGAGCACCATTGCCAGGAAAAGCTTCATTCGCACGGGGGCCTCCTGTGACAGGGTTCGTTGCTGCACGCCTTGATCGACAGGCGTCGCGGCCCAAAGTTCCGAACAATTTTTTGACGCGCGGGAACTCCGGCGCCCCTTTCCTGTCCAACCTGGTGCGGCAAGGGTCCTGAAAGACTTTTGAATCCGGGCATGTCATGCTGGAGGCGATGGAACTTCGACCCGTGGAAAGGCCGGAGAGCGAGGAGGAGCTGGTTGCGCGGGCCCGGGAGGGGGATACCGCCGCCTTCGATCTGCTCGTCCGCGCACACCTCTCCACCGTCTGGCGGGTCGCCTGGAGGATTCTGCGGCGGAAGGAGGATGCCGAGGACATGGCGCAGGAGGTCTTCATGACGGCTTATCAGGCGCTGTCTGGCTATCGCGGCGAATGCCGGCTGTCGACCTGGCTGCATCGCATCACCGTGACCCGCTGCCTGAATCACCTGCGCTCCCGCGGCGAGCGGATCCGCCGCGCCTCGCGTCCCCTCGAAGTCTCGACCGAGCAGATGTTCGTTCCGCCGGAGGCAACCGACGCGACGACGCCGCTGCACGCTTTGGAGCAGAAGGAGATCGGCGAGCGGCTGGCGCGCTGCCTCGACCGGCTTCCTCCTCTATGGCGCAGCGCCCTGGCCCTGCGCGACGGGGAAGAGCTCTCCTACGAAGAGATGGCCGACGCGCTGGGCGTGCCGATCGGGACGATCCGGTCGCGTCTGGCCCGCGCCCGATCCGCATTGAGGGACTGCCTGGGCGGGGGGGAGCGATGAAATCCGAGCCAGGCGCCCATCCGCTCGAGCAGATCTCGGCTTTTTCCGACGGCGAGCTCTCTTCCGAGGAGTCGGTACAGGTACAGGAGCACCTGCGCTCCTGCCCCGACTGCCGCCAGGTCCTGCACGACATCCGCCGGATGAGCGCGGCCGTGGGCGAGGAGGCGGTCGCGGCGGCTCCCGCCGGGCTCGCGGCTTCAATCCGCCGGCGCATCGAAAGCGGATCGGAAGCGCGAGCCATTCGCCCGAGGGTCTCCTTCTGGAAATCACCTTTCCCACTGGCCACCGCGGCCGCGTTGATCCTGGTGACGGTGGCCTATCTGGGATGGCGCCATGAGCTTCCCCAAAGGAGTGCCGCCGATCTGGATGTCTCCACTTCGAGCCCGCCCCCCGAGGCGGCCCCCGTCGGTACCGAGGAGAACAAGAAGGCCGACCTGCAGCCGTCCGCTCCTCCCGATGCCGGTGCCGCCGGAGGGTTCGTCGCCTACGACAAGGAAGGGACCCGCCGGCAGGAGCTCGACGAGAGGATGAAGAGACAAGATGAGCCGGCGCGCGATGAGAAGGTCGAGATCGCCGATTCCCTCGACTACGCCGATGGCGCCGGCGCGAAGGCGAAGACAGCTCCGCGGCCCGGCATGGTAGCCGCGCCCACGGCGCCGCTGAGCAAGCAATCGGCGGCCGCCGCCGAGGCGTCACCCCAGCGCTCCGCGCTGCGGGCAGGCAAGGATGCCGCGGCCGACGACGAGACCGTGACGGGAGCCGCCGAGGGGGCACAGCTGGCCGCTCCAGATGAAGGCGCCGCCGTCGGCGAAGCGCGCTCGCTGGTCTACGAGGGACCTGACTTATCGGCCACTTTCGCGGAGGACGGCCTCATCACGGTGATCACCCGCGGCTATGCCTGCTCGGTGTCGGTGGATGCGCTCTCCCCGCCGCCGCCCGCCGGCAAGCCCGGACCGAAGGCGGTGGATGATCTCCCTTCCCTGTTCGCGGCGGCCGTGTCGAAGGAGTTCCTGGCGGCCCCCTCCCGGCCTGCCGACATGGTCGCTTCCCAGGAGGCGGCCCGGGAAAATCTCCTTTCCAGCCTGACGCTGCGCAACGGGAATGGCGACCCGCTGCACAGCGTCGCCTTTGGCGAGCCGCTCCAGGAAGGTGTCCCCGAGATCGTCCGCACCATGCGTCAGGGGATGCAGCGCCTCTTCAGCGTGCGCTACCGGGCCGAGCTGGAAAAACGCTGTGGACCGCTGCCTCCCCTCCTCGCCCCGGCGCGGTAACACTCGCCAGAGAGTTGCGTCGTCGACCGACCCCTCCGGCCGGACCCCCTGAAGCCGCGCCCGAAGGAGTGTGTGGATCCGCCGGGAATGCTAAACTGCCGGAGAAAAGGAGGGCAGAATGGCTGATTTCGTGAAAGTCGCATCGATCTCGGATCTCCCCGAGGGATCCTCCCGGTGCGTGGAGATTGGCGGAGCTTCGATTGCGCTGTTCAATATCGGGGGTCGCGTGCACGCCCTCGGCAATGCCTGCCCCCATCGCGGCGGCCCCCTCGGCGAGGGGTCCCTCAGCGGCTCCGTCCTCACCTGCCCCTGGCATGCGTTCGAATTCGAGGTCGGCTCGGGAAAGTGCCTGACCAACCCAAATCTTTCGACTCCCTGCTTCGCGGTGAAGCAGGAAGGACAGGACATCCTGGTCCAGATCTGATGCCCGGCCGCGCGGGCCGCTGCTACGGAGGTCCCAGAGAATGCCTCTCTCCACTTACAACCTCAAAGCCTGGATCGACGAGAACCGCCACCTCCTGAAGCCCCCGGTCGGAAACAAGATGGTCTGGAAGGATTCCGAGATCATGGTGATGATCGTGGGCGGTCCGAACCGCCGCAAGGACTACCACGTCGATCCCGGAGAGGAGTTCTTCTACCAGATCGAGGGAGACATGGTCCTCAAAGTGATCGAGGACGGCAAGCCGCGCGACATCACCATTCGCCAGGGGGACATCTTTCTTCTCCCGCCGTGGGTTCCCCACTCTCCGCAGCGCGGCGCCGACACGGTCGGCATGGTCGTCGAGCGCCATCGCGACGACGGCGAGAAGGACTCGCTGCGCTGGTACTGCGAGAACTGCTGGGAGGTCCTCTACGATTCGAGCTTCCAGCTCGTCGACCTGGGGACGCAGCTCAAGCCGATCATCGAGAGCTTCTACGCCGACGAGAAGCTGCGCACCTGCAAGAAGTGCGGCACGGTGATGCAGCCTCCGCCGCCCGTGCGCTGAAATCGTCCTGCTGCGCTCGATCCTCATCACGACTTCGGCGAGTGTGCCCGGAAGGAGCCTCGCCGGCGGAGGTTCCTTCATGAAGAAAGCCGCTCTCCTCCTGATCGCGGCAGGCCTTTTCGCCGCGGCGATTGCCCCGGCGCCCGCGGCGCCCGACCCGCCGGGCTCCGAGGTACGCTTCGACGCCACCTCGGGAATGCCGCGCGACGCGACCGCCCTTTGCGCCGACGGCTCCTGGTCGTCCTCGCAGGAGCGCAGCGGCACCTGCTCGGGGCATGGCGGCGTGGCGAAGTGGTTCGGCAAGCCTCCGAAGAAGGCGACCTTCCGCTGCAAGGACGGGACCTACTCGAAGGCGAAGGATTCTCAAGGCGCCTGCTCGCAGCACGGCGGCGTGGCCTTCGAGATCGAGAAGGCCCATCCGGCGAAATGAGCCGCCCCCGGAGGCGGATTGCTCCGGCCGGCCGGCAGTCCGCCCGGGCCGGCTTCTTCCGCGGCACCCGCTCCGAGGCAACATGAAAATCGATCTGCACACCCACATCCTGCCCGAGCGCTGGCCCGATCTCCGGCAGCGCTACGGCTACGGCGATTTCATCCGCCTGGATCACGCGGCACCGGGAAGGGCGCGGATGATGATGGGCGAGCGCTGCTTCCGGGAGATCGAGGCCAACTGCTGGGATCCCGCCGTGCGTCTGGAGGAGTGCGAGCAGTCCGGCGTCCGGGCGCAGGTGCTCTCCACCGTCCCAGTGATGTTCAGCTACTGGGCCAAGCCGCAAGACGGATTGGATCTCTCTCGCCTGCTGAACGATCATCTCGCCAGCATCGTGCGCCAGCACCCTGACCGCTTCGCGGGACTCGGTACGGTGCCGCTGCAGGATCCCGACCTCGCCGCCGCCGAGCTGGAGCGCTGCGTGCGCGAGCTGGGGCTGCGCGGGGCCCAGATCGGCACTCATGTGAACGACTGGAACCTGGATCACCCGGCGCTCTTCCCCTTTTTCCAGCATGCGCAGGAGCTGGGGGCCGCGATCTTCGTCCATCCCTGGGACATGCTCGGCAGGGAAAGAATGGGAAAGTACTGGCTGGCGTGGCTGGTGGGAATGCCCGCCGAGGTGTCGCTGGCAATCTGCTCGCTCATCTTCGGAGGCGTCCTGGAGAGGCTGCCGCGTCTGCGCATCGCCTTCGCCCACGGCGGCGGCGCCTTCCCGGGGACCCTCGGGCGGATCGAGCGGGGCTTCCTGGGACGTCCCGACCTGGTGGCGGTGGACAACCCGGTCAATCCGCGCGCTTATCTGGGCCGCTTCTATCTTGACTCCTTGACCCACGATCCCGATCAGCTCCGCCTCCTCCTGAAGCTCGCCGGAGCCCGGCGCATCGCCCTGGGGAGCGATTATCCATTTCCTCTCGGCGAGCCGCGTCCCGGCGGGATGATCGAATCGATGGCCGACCTGCCGCCGGAGACGAAGGACCGGCTCCTTTCCGGCACCGCGCTGGAGTTCCTCGGTCTGCCGCCGGAAAGCTTCATCGCATGAGCCACCCGCCTCGATGACTTCCCCGCGCCCGACCGATTACGCTCCGGATGAGGAATTCGCCCGACGCCTCGACGCGAACGACCCGCTGGCGCGCTTCCGCTCGCGCTTCCTCGTCCCCCGCCGCGGCGAGGGCGGGGAGCAGCTCTATTTCCTGGGGAACTCGCTGTGGCTGCTGCCGGCGGCGGCGCGCGAGCACGTCGAGAAGGAGATGGACGCGTGGGGGCGGAAGGCGGTGGCCGGCCATTTCGAAGGGAAGCTTCCCTGGGTCGATTACCACCGCAACCTGACCGCCCCGCTGGCGCGCCTCGTCGGCGCGCTGCCCTCGGAGGTGGTGGCGATGAACTCGTGCACCGTGAATTTACATCTGATGATGGTCAGCTTCTACCGCCCCACGCCGGAGCGACACCGGGTGCTGATGGAGGATTGCGCCTTTCCCTCCGACACCTACGCGGTGCAGTCGCAGATCCGCTTCCATGGCTTCGATCCGGCCGAAGCGCTGCGCGTCGCCCGGCCCCGCCCCGGCGAGTCGGTCCTGCGGACGGAAGACCTGATCGAGCTGCTCGAGCGGGAAGGCGACACGATCGCTCTGGTCCTGCTGGGAGGCGTGAACTACTTCACGGGACAGTTCTTCGACCTCGAATCGATCGGCGCGGCCGCGAGACGGCGCGGCTGCGCGGTGGGATGGGACCTGGCGCACGCCGTCGGCAACCTTCCCCTGCGGATGCACGATTGCGAGGCCGACTTCGCCGTCTGGTGCTCCTACAAGTACCTCAACGCCGGGCCCGGGGCCATCGGCGGCTGCTTCGTCCACGAGCGCCACGCCGGCGATGGGAGCCTGCCGCGCTTCGCCGGTTGGTGGGGCAACGATCCCCGGACGCGCTTCAGCATGCACCTGATCCGGAGCTTCGTCCCGGTGCTCGGCGCCGACGGGTGGCAGCTGAGCAATCCCTCCATCCTCGCGGCGGCACCCCTGCTCGCCTCGCTGGCCATCTTCGAGGAAGCGGGCCTCGAGGCGCTGCGCGCCAAATCGGTAGCGCTCACCGGCTATCTCGAGTTCCTCATCGATCGCATTCCCGGCGTGGCTTACGAGATTCTCACGCCGCGCGATCCGGCGGCACGCGGCTGCCAGCTGTCGCTGCGCGTCAAGCGGGACGCCGCCGCACTGCAGCGCCGCCTGGAGGGGGCGGGTATCGTCGCCGATCTGCGCGAGCCGGGCGTCCTGCGCTTCGCGCCGGTCCCTCTCTACAACACCTTCACCGAAGTCTGGCGCCTGGCGCAGGCGCTGGACGCCGCCGCCTCCGACTGAATGGTCGCCGCGGGGGCCTCGGCGCAGCGTTTCATCGTCGTCGGCGGGGGCCTGGGCGGCGCGCTGATGGCGGTCTACCTCGGTCAGGCCGGTCACGAGGTGGAAGTCTACGAGCGTCGCGCCGACCCGCGCCGCGCCCGTGCCGCCGAGGGGCGCTCCATCAACCTGGCGATCTCCACGCGCGGCCTGCACGCGCTCGAAAAGGCGGGGCTGAAGGAGAAGATCCTCTCCCAGGCAATCCCGATGCGCGGCCGGATGCTCCACGGGGCCGACGGGACGCTGCGCTTCCAGCCGTACGGCACGCGGCCGGAGCACACCATCAACTCGGTGTCGCGCGCCGGCCTCAATGCCCTCCTGCTCGACGCCGCCGAGGCGCTTCCGACCGTGAAGCTGCGCTTCTCGGCGCGCTGCACCGCCGTGGACCTGGATGCCGCCCGCGCCACCTTCCTCCTCTCCGACGGATCGGAATCTCATACGGCGGAAGGCGACGCTCTGCTCGGCACCGACGGCGCTTTTTCGACGGTGCGCCTGCAGATGCAGAAGACCGAGGGATTCGACTACCAGCAGGCGTTCCTGGATCACGGCTACAAGGAGCTGGTCATTCCACCCGCCGCCGGAGGGGGGTTTCTCATGGAGAAGAATGCGCTGCACATCTGGCCGCGCGGCGGTTCGATGCTGATCGCCCTGCCGAATCTCGACGGCTCGTTCACCTGCACCTGCTTCTGGCCGATGCAGGGGCCAGAGAGCTTCGCCACGATTCGCACCCCGGAGCAGCTCGAGGCCCATTTCCGGCGGCAGTTCCCCGATGCCGTGCCGCTCATGCCGACCTTACGGGAGGATTACGCCGAGAACCCGACCGGCTCCCTGGTGACCATCCGTTGCGAGCCCTGGCACCATCGCGACAAGGTGGTGCTGCTTGGGGACGCCTGCCATGCCGTGGTCCCCTTCTTCGGCCAGGGGGCGAATGCGGCGTTCGAGGACTGCGTGGTCCTCGAGGAGTGCCTGAGAGAATGCGCCGGGGACCGGGGGCGTGCCTTCGCCGAATACCAGGCTCGGCGCAAGGTGAATACCGACGCGCTGGCCGATCTCTCGCTGGAGAACTTCGTGGAGATGCGCGACAAGACCGCCTCCCGGCTGTTCCTCGCCGAGAAGCGGCTGGAGAAGGCGCTGCATCGGGCCTTTCCCTCCTGGTTCGTTCCGCTCTACACTCTGGTGACTTTCTCGAGGACCCCCTACGCCGAGGCGGTGCGCCGCGACCGCCGCCAGTGGCGGGAGGCGGGCTTCCTCGCCGCGGTGCTGGGAGCCGTTCTCCTGGCGCTCCTCATCCTTGGGATCATGCAATGGAGCTGAACTACGCGAACTATCTCAAGCTGGACCGGCTGCTGGATCTCCAGGAGCCGCGCTCGCAGCCCGCCGAGCACGACGAGATGCTGTTCATCGTGATCCACCAGGTCTACGAGCTCTGGTTCAAGCTGCTGCTGCACGAGCTGGAGGCCATCCAACGCGACTTCTCGGACAACGAGCTGTTCCGGGCGATCGCCGGATTCAAGCGGATCCGCACCGTCATGAAGACCCTGGTCGGCCAGCTCGACATCCTGGAGACGATGACCCCGATGTCGTTCTCGGGCTTCCGCGATCGGCTGGAGCGGGCCTCGGGCTTCCAGTCGTTCCAGTACCGCGAGCTGGAGTTCGTCCTGGGCGCCAAGCGGGCCGACCTGGTGACGGCCCAGGCGCCGGGCTCCGAGGCGCACCGCCGCCTCGACAGGCGGCTCCATGAGCGCTCGGTGATCGATCACTTCTACGACTTCCTGGAGGCGCGCGGCGCCCGCATCCCCGCGGAGATCAAAGGGCGCGACGTCACCCTGCCGGCAATCCCCGACCCCCGCGTGCAGGACGAGATCTTCCGGCTCTACCGCGAGCACGGTGATGTCGCGATCCTGTTCGAGCTGATGACCGACTTCGACGAAGGGCAGCAGGAGTGGCGCTACCGCCACGTGAAGCTGACCGAGAGGACGATCGGCAACAAGATGGGCACCGGCGGATCCTCGGGAGTCGATTTCCTGAAGGGGCTTCTCTTCAAGTCCTACTTCCCGGATCTCTGGGCGATCCGCCACCGGTTCTGAGACGATGATCTACGATATCACCCCGACCGTCACGGCGGGTCTCGCGGTCTGGCCGGGCGACACGCCGCCCTCGCGCGAGGTCCTGCTGGACATGGCGCGCGGCGACAATCTGACCTTGTCGACGCTGCGCGCCACCGTCCACCTCGGCGCCCATGCCGACGCCCCGAGCCATTACGGCGCCGCCGCCCCTTCGATCGAGACGGCCGATCTCGATCGCTACCTCGGGCCGTGCCAGCTGCTGCGGGTGAGCATGCCGCGCGGCACGCGCATCCAGCCGGAGCAGATCGCCACCCCGATTCGCGCCCCCCGCGTCCTGTTCGCCACCGGCACCTATCCCGATCCGCGCCGCTTCAACGAGGACTTCGCGGCGCTCTCGCCGGAGCTGATCGCGCTCTTGGGCGAGCAGGGGGTCACGCTGGTGGGAATCGATACCCCGAGCGTCGACCTGTTTTCCTCGAAAGACCTGCCGGCGCACCAGGCCTGCCTGCGTCACGACGTGAGGATCCTGGAGGGGCTCGTTCTGGAAGGGATTCCCGAGGGAACCTACGATCTGATCGCGCTTCCCCTCAAGCTGGAAGGATTCGACGCCAGCCCGGTGCGCGCCGTCCTGCGCCCGCTTTCCTGACTCCCTGCGGGCCCGCTGCGGTGGCGCGAGCCCTTCCGGTTCAGGGGCAGGCTGTCGCGTTCGGACGCGGGGCTCCGCTCGATGCAAAGCCGAGCGATCCGTCGCCGCATGAGTTGCGCGCGCTCACCAGGTAATAGAACAGGGAATCGGCGGAAGGGACCTGGGAATCCTGGGAAGTGGTGTCCGGCGAAGCCGGCTCGAGGCAGGCATGAGCATAGGCGAAGCCGGCGCCGGCGGGGACGATTCCGCGATAGACACCGTAGTGCGTCGCCTGCGGGACGGCGCCCCAGGCGATGGCTTCCGGCGCCGGACCAAGCACCAGCGTCATGCCCGCTTCCGGAGGCTCCGCGCTGTGCGTCGGGTCCAGCGGCGCGCAGTCGTACGGGTCGGCGACGGCGTCGTTGTCGTCGTCGGAATCGCACGCATCTCCCAGTCCGTCGCCATCCCCGTCCTCCTGCAGCGGATCCGCCAGGCAGGGGCAGCGATCCTCTCCATCCGGCACCCCGTCGGCGTCGGCGTCCCCCAATCCGTCCGGCGAGGTGACACAAAGCAGTCCCACCTTCACCTCGGTGTCGGCGCCCGCCAGATTCGCGGCGGTCAAAGCAATGGTGTAGATCCCCGGCGCCGCGTAGACGTGGGTGGGGTTCTGCAGCGTGCTGTCGACGACGGCATCTCCGTCGAAGTCCCAGCCCCAGGAAGTCGGATCGTCCTGGGAAGTATCGGTGAAGGCAACGGCCAGCGGCGACGGTCCGGCGGTCACGCTGGCCAGGAAGGCGGCCTGGGGAGGCGGCCCCTTGAAAAGCGTGAACAGATCGCCGACCTGACCCGAGGAGTTCACGAACCGGGCATCCAGCCGCCGGCCATTCACGTCCAGGGCCAATGAGCCGAGCTGGTTCAGCGACACGAACATCGCGGGATGGTTCAAGGTTCCCCCGCTGGTCTGTCCGGACGAGCCGGCCACGACATAGACCGCGCCCTCGTGCGCCGCGGGCCCCAGCGTCGGCTTCTTGTAGGCTCCCGTGCCCCCGACGCGTCCGTCTCCTCCATCCACTTTCATCGAGGCGTTGAAAGTCGCCGACCATCCGTAGTGGCCGTCGATCAGGAAGGACCGTTCGTAGGAGTGGCTGTGCCCGGTGAGCACGAGATCGACGCCCGCCGACTCGAGGATCGGCACGGCGTTCTGGCGCATTTCGATCAGCTCGGGCTCGAAGTCCGAATCGTGGGAGCCCTTGGTGTAGGGAGGATGGTGCCAGAAGGCGATGATCCACAAGCGGGAGGTCGCCAGGGCGTCCTGTTGCAGCCAGGTCATCATCGCGGAGGTGGGAGAGCGGTCCGTCTCGAAAGACTCCAGGCAGATGAAATGGATGTTCCCGTAGTCGAACGAGTAATACGCTTCGGTCCCCGATGCGAGTCCTCCCGCCTCGGCCGAGCGCGGCAGTGTGAAGAGATCGTAGTAGGGACCGGTTTGCGAGGCCGAGTCGGCGGACTCCCCGTCGTGGTTTCCCAGCGTGGGCCACAGGACGGTGTTGCGCAAGAAGGTGGGATACATGTTGAACACGGCCGCCTGATACTGCGCGTCGGTGCCGCTCGGATAGGCGTTGTCACCCAGCATGAGGATGAGATTGGTGCGGCTCCCGGCGCTGAAGGCGGCATAGGCGTCGCGAACACTCGCGGCGCTGGCGTTCGCGGTCCCCGAATCTCCCAGGACCCAGAGACGCGTCGGGATGGCGGTGCCGGCGGCCGGAGAGGTGTCGAAGAAGTAGGTGGAGTCACCTCCTGCCAAACGAGCGGAGGACGTGCCCACGGAATAGTAGTAGCGCGTGTCGGTGCTCAAGTCCGCGACGGTGACGACATGCTCGGTCACCGCGGTCGGATTGCAGGCGAGCGAAACAGCGCCGCCGAGCTGGGTGGCGTACCGGACGCAGGAATCGGTGGGCGCGTCCGTCCTCCACCGGACGACGATGCTCTGAGGCGTGCCGAGCTGGAGATAGGGGCCGCGAACCACCACGGCGGCCTCGGTCGTTTCGTCGAATGCCGCCGCCATGCACAGGAGCAGCCCGGCCCGCCAAACCGCGCCTCGAGGCCTCATGGCGCTGTTTCGACCGCCGGTTCCGCAGGGGCCGTCCGGCGTAGGCCGGCGCGGATCGAGGCTTCGAGATCGTCCTCGGCACGGCTGGCTCGGGTCTCGGAGTGCGCTTCGAGGATGTCGAGGGCCGCCGCGTAGGCCCGGCGCGCCTCGTCAGGCAGCCCCGCTCTCTCGAGAATTTTCCCACGCTGCGCCAGCCAGACCTCCGGGCGGCCCGGCCCGGCCTGCAGCGTCTCCAGGCGACGCACCGCTTCCTCGACGCGTCCCAGGTCGAGAGCCAGGCTGATGGCCGGGAGCTGCAGGCTGACGATCGCGCCCAGGCGGCGCATCCCTTCGTCCAGCACATCGATCGCTTCCGGTCGCTGTCCCGCTGCTTCCAGGGCTTTCGCCCACTCCAGGAAGTCCTCCGGCCGTACCCGGTCGGAGGGGCTCGTCGCGGCGGTGGCCCGGCGGAAGTCCTCTGCGGCATCCTGCGCTCTTCCAAGCTTGGTCAAGGCCCGGGCGTGCCACCGCCAGCCTCCGGCATCCCCTGGCCGATCTTGCAGGTAGCGGTCGAGGAAGCGCAGGGCCCTGCTCGGTCGCGCTCTCTCGAGCGCGAGGATCCCCAGCTTGAGATCGACGACGGGGAGAGCGGGCTGCAGCCGGCGGGCCCGAAGGTAGTCGGCGCGCGCCCGGGAAAAATCTCCGCCGGCGCGGTGCAGGTCCCCACGCTCGAGGTAGAGCTCGGCTTCCCGTGGATGGAGATTGATCGCATGCGTGAGCGCGGCGAGGCGATCGCCGGGTGCGGCGTGTGCCCAAGCCAAGCGTGGGGCCAGTAATGCCGTGACGAGAAGCGCTGAGATCATCCGTCGGTAAAGGTGCACACGGCGCCCGCAGTCGAGCTTTCGGTGTGGAAATCGGCGAGGTCCAGCCTCACCTTATCGCAGGATGAACCGGGAGAGTCAAGGCATGTCGATCGTGGCGATGACCTTGAGCTCGATGGCGATGGGGGTGGGGAGCGCGGTCACCTCGACCGTGGTGCGCGTGGGACGGTTGACGGTGAAATACTCGGCGTAGATCCGGTTGAAGGTCGCGAAGTCGGCTTTCAGGTCGGTAAGGAACGCGGTGACGTCGACGATGCGCTCCCACGAAGATCCGGCGTCCTCCAGGATCATCCGGATGTTCTCGAAAACGGCCCGGGCCTGCATCTCGAAATCGTAGCCTGCGACTTCCCCTTCCTCGTCGAGCGTCACGCCCGGGATCGCGCGGCTCCCGCGGCGGCGCGGACCGATCCCCGACACGAACAGCAGCCCCCCGGCCCGGCGGGCATGGGGATAAGGCCCGACCGGCTCGGGAGCACGCGGGCTGAGAATCCCCTCGTCGGCGACGCGGTCGCTCATCTTGTTCTCTCCTGCCCCCTACACGGCGCGATCCGACCTCAGGCGTCCAGGGGCACGCGCACGCAGACGTTTTTCGGCTCGGTGAAGAAGCGCAGCGACTCCAGACCTCCTTCGCGTCCGACGCCGCTCTGCTTCATCCCCCCGAAGGGGACCCGCAGGTCGCGCACCATCCAGCAATTGATCCAGACCGTGCCCGACTGGATCTTCTCGGCCATGCGGTGGGCCCGCGAGAGGTTCTGCGTCCAGATCGAGGCGGAGAGCCCATAGGTCGTGCCGTTGGCCCAGCCGACCACTTCCTCCTCCGAGTCGAACGGCGTGATCGTCACGATCGGGCCGAAGATCTCCTCCTGGTTGACGCGGCTCTCCGGGCTCAATCCGGTGATGACGGTGGGCTGGATGAAAAACCCTCCGCGACAGCGCTCGCTCACCGGCGCCGGAGGACCGCCGCCGCACAGGACCCGACCCCCTTCCTGGCGCGCCAGGTCGAGATAGGCCATCGCCTTGTCGCGCTGCGCGGGGGAGACCACCGCTCCCATTTCGGTTCCGTCCTCCAGGGGATCTCCCAGCTTGAGAGCCTTGGCGCGCGCCGTGAAGCGCTCCAGGAACGACTCGAGCGCCGGCCGCTCCACGAAGATGCGCGAGCCGCTCAGGCAGATCTGCCCCTGGTTGTCGAAGGAGGACTTCACGCTCCCCGGGATCATCTCTTCCCACGGCGCGTCGGCGAAGATAATGTTGGGGTTCTTCCCGCCCAGCTCCAGGGCCACTTTCTTGAAGTTCGGCGCGCAGGCGGCGGCGATCTCCCGTCCCGTCTTCGTTCCGCCGGTAAACGAGATCGTCCCGACGCGCGGATGGGAGACGAGCGCCGCCCCCACCTTCGCTCCGGTCCCGTGGACGATGTTCAGCACCCCTTTCGGAAGACCCGCCTCGCGGCAGATCTCGGAGAGAAGGAAGGCGGTCATCGGGGTGACCTCGGAGGGCTTCGCCACCACCGTGTTGCCGACCGCCAGTGCCGGGGCGACTTTCCAGGAGAGCAGGTAGAGCGGCAGGTTCCAGGGAGAGATGATGCCGGCGACGCCGCGCGGGCGGCGCAGCGTGTAATTGATCGCCCGGTCGTCGGTGGCGTGCGATTCCGAGTGGAAGTGCAGGATCGAGGTGGCGAAGAAGCGGAAATTGCTCGATCCCCGCGGAATGTCCAGGCTGCGCGCCATGGCGATCGGCTTGCCGGTGTCGATGCTCTCGGCACGGGCCAGCGCTTCCTGGTGGGCTTCGATGAGATCGGCGACGCGCACCAGCAGGCGCGAGCGCTCGGCCGCCGGCGTGCGCGACCAGGCGGGGAAGGCGGCCTCCGCCGCCTGCACGGCGCGCTCCACGTCGCGCCCGTCTCCGTCGGGCACTTCGGAGTAGGCGGCGCCGGTCGCGGGCTCCAGATTCGGAAGGTAGGCGCTTCCCGCCGGCGGTACCAGCTCTCCGTCGATCAGGTTGAGAATGCGCTTCATCGTGATCTCCTGCCGGGGACCGTCCCGCGCGCCGCGCCCGGGCTCACAGAGCCATCGTCCTGCCGCCGTCCACCGCGAGGCTCACCCCGGTGATGTAGCCTGCCGGCGGGCTCGCCAGAAAGCCAACGGCAGCCGCGATCTCCTCGGGACGGGCGAAGCGACCGGCCGGTATCTCCTCGATCATCTCCGCTTCGATCTCCTCTTCGCTGCGTCCCGACGTTTTCGCCCGCGCCCGCACGATCTCGGCCAGTCGATCAGTCCGCGTCGCCCCGGGAAGGATATTGTTCACCGTGATCCCGTCGGGGGCGAGCTCGGTCGCCAGGGTCTTGGACCAGCCCGCCATGGCGGCGCGGATCGTGTTGGAGACCCCCAGACCGCGGATCGGCTGCCTGACCGAGGTCGAGACGATGTTGAGGATCCGGCCGTATCCGGCGCGCTTCATGCCGGGGACCAGGAGCTGCGCCAGGATCTGCGATGCCACGAGATGGCGCGAGAAGGCCGCCAAAAACTGCTCCGGCTGCGCCGCGAGGGTCGGCCCCGAAGCCGGCCCGCCGCTGTTGTTGATCAGGATGTGAATCGTTCCGACCTTCTCGAGAGTACCGGCGGTCGACAGCCGCAGCGCCGCGGTATCTTCGAAATCGACCGCCAGAGGCAGGTGATCTTTTCCTGCCAGCTCCGAGAGCACTTTTTGCAGCGCGTGCGGGTCGCGAGCCGCCACGATGACCCTCGCCCCCAGCCGGGCGAGCTCCAAGGCGCAGGCCCTGCCGATGCCGCGGCTCGCGCCGCAGATGAGCGCCGTCCTCGATTGAAGGGAACGATCCGCTTCGGAGGCCATCCGTGAGAGGTTATCCCCGCCGTGATCGGCGAGTCAAGGCTCGCAGCCCTTTGCGTCGTGGCGGCGAACGCTTGACCCCGCGGCGCGACCGTGCTGACATGGGCCCGTCATCAATCATCCCACCCCCCTTCAAAGGAGCCGCTCATGGCGCAGAAGGTGAACTCAGTCCCCCAGGGCTTCCACACCCTCACCCCGCACCTCGTGGTGAACGGGGCCGACGAAGCAATCAGCTTCTACAAGAAGGCGTTCGGCGCCGAGGAGCGCTACCGGATGACCATGCCGGGCAGCAACCAGGTCATGCACGCCGAGCTGCAGATCGGCAATTCGGTCTTCTTCCTCGCCGACGAGTTCGAGATGCCCCAGGCACCGAAATCCCCCAAGCACCTGAGCGGCTCGACGGTCGCCCTCCATCTCTACGTTCCCGACTGCGACGCCCTGTACAAGCGGGCCGTGGACGCCGGAGCCAAGGGGGTCCAGCCGCCGACCAACATGTTCTGGGGAGACCGCTACGGCAAGGTCCAGGACCCGTTCGGCCACCACTGGTCCGTGGGAACCCATGTCGAGGACGTGGATCCGGCAGAAATGGAGCAGCGCGCCAAGAGCTTCTTCCAGCAGGCCGGGAAACCCAAATAGGGCTCGCACCGTAAAACGGCGGAAGGAGGAGATTTCTTGATCGTGAGGCGGCTCGGGACCATCGCCTTGATGCTGGGCGCTCTCCTCCTTCCGGCGGCCTCCGCGCCCCAGCCGCCGGCGCCGAAGAGCCTTCTGCTCATCAGCCTCGATACCACCCGCGCCGATCATCTCCACTGTTACGGGTATCCTCTTCCCACTTCACCGACCCTCGACGCCCTGGCGGCGGACGGAATCCTGTTCGAGAACACCTTCACCCAGGCCGTGAACACCGGACCGGCGCATGCGAGCCTCCTCACCGGGCTCGCCCCCGCGGCGCATGGCGTGCGCTTCAACGGCACCTCTCTCAGTCCCGAGTTTCCGACCCTCGCTTCCCTGCTTTCGGCGGCCGGCTACCGCACGGCGGCCTTCGTGTCGGGCTACACCATGATGGCGGCCCAGACCGGGTTCGACCGGGGCTTCGAGGTTTACGAGGACAAGTTCACCGGCCAGGAGAGGCGCTCCGACCAGACGGTGGATCTGGCGATTGCCTGGCTGCAATCGGCCCCTGCCGGAAAACCCTACTTCCTGTTCGTCCATCTCTTCGATCCTCACGGCCGCTACGATCCTCCCGAGGGAGGTGCCCAGTTCCGCAAGGGAAGCTACGCTCCGATTCCCTCGGCCGAGGACATTCCCGAATATCAGCGCCTCGAGCGGCCCGGCGGCGGCGTCAGCCTGGATCCGCTCGATTACATCTCGCGCTACGACGGCGAGATCGCGCACGCCGACTCGCAGATCAAGCGCCTGCTCGCCCGCGCGGGCGACAAAACGGTGGTGGCTTTCACCTCGGACCACGGCGAGACTCTGGCCGAGCGCGACTATTATTTCGGCCACGGGGCGAGGCTGAGCGACGAGGCGGTGCGCGTCCCGCTCATCCTGAAAACCGGGGACCCGAAGCTGAAGGGGAAGCGCGTCCGCGGCGCCGCGCAGCTGGTGGACGTTCTGCCGACGCTCCTGCCGGCCCTGGGCCAGCCCACCCCTCCCCGCCTGCCGGGACGCAATCTCCTTCCCTTCGCGCGCGCCGGCGCCATCCCCCCGGGCACGACCGTCATCAGCGAGGCGCGAGCCACGCCGCAGAGCGCCGGCGGCAGGAACCTCGCCTTCCCTCCGCGGAGCCTGGTAGTCGCCGCCCGCAGCGAATCCTCCAAGCTGATCGTCTACCCGACCACCGCCGGCGCCGTCTACGATCTCTTCGACCTCGCCTCCGATCCCCTCGAGAAGGCGGGCACCTCCGCACCCGAAAAAGCGCGCGCTTCAAAGCTCTTCACGGCGCTGGATCTCTACCGCAACGGCGGACGCCTGCCCGATCCCCCCGAGATCGACGAGGAGACGAAAAAGAAGCTGCGCTCGCTGGGATACGTCGACTAGTGTTGCTCAGGGGCTGCGCAGCGAGACCGGCGGGCAGTAGATTCCGCGCGCCTCGCGGCGCCACCAGGTGCCCTCGGAGTGACGCTGAGCGGCGTCGGTGAAGCGGTAGCGGTAGAGCAAGGCTCGCACGTAGCGCGGCGGGCCGGCCGGGAACGGATTCTTCTCCAGCAGGACCAGGACGTCCTGCGATCCTTGCAGCAGCCGCACCATGAAGTTCTGGAACCAGGGGTTGTCGCGCACCGTCCCGAGGGCCGCGAACCACATCTGCCAGTCGAGCCGCGGCTGGTGCGGCTGCACCCATCCCGGGGCGCGGTGGAGATCCCCCGGCTTCCACTTGAACTCGTAAGCCTCCCATCGCTCGCCGTCCTTGCTCCCTTCCACCACAATCTCGTTGCGCTCGGGGGTCATGCGCGCGAACAGCCCGTAGCTCCCCACCGTCCGGAACGGGAAGACCGCACGCTCGGCGGCGCGCAGCGTCTCGGGCCACGGGAAGCTGCGCCGCGCGCAGCGCGACAGCGCCATGATCTCGAGCGGCAGGATCGCCACGAACAACAGCGCGATGACCGGGGTGCGCATGAAGACCCGCCATCCCAGGGCGCGCGGCGCCTCCGATTGCGCCCGCATGCCGGGCGGGAAGAAGCGGGCGAGCAACGTGTCGTCGAGCAGCAGCAGGCACAGCGTCATGGTCAGCAGGTTGAAGAAGCAGTAATTGCCGGTGAGCGCGATGGCGAGCTGCAGCAGGCAGAAGCCGCTGAAAGCCAGCAGGCGCAGGCGCCGTGGCAGGAAGATCAGGAACGGCAGCCCCAGCTCGATGACGAACATCACGGCTGCCGAGAAGCGCTGGAAGGCGGCAGGCAGCTGGTGCGCGTACCAGCCAATCGCGGTGGGCAGCGGCTGGGTTTCGTAATGCACGCGCAGGGCGCTCAGGCCCCACCAGGTGGGATCGCCGCTCGCCAGCTTCACGACTCCCGAGGCGAACATCAGGCGGAAGAGGAGGAAGCGGAGAAGCCAGAGGGCCGCCGGCGGGGGCCGAGTGTCGCGATGCAGCCCCGGGAGCAGCTTCCAGGGAGCGAAGAAGGCCGAAAGAAAAGCAGTTTCCAGCAGGAGGATGTCCCACTGGAATTCGAGGAAATCGCCGCTCACCGTCATCAGCGAAAGGTAGGCGCCCCAGAGCAGGAGAAGAATCGGCCCGGGGGCGAAATCGAGAATCAGAAGACAGGACAGGAGCGCGCCCGCCAGGGTCAAAAGACCTATCGACTCGTCGCCGGGGGCCAGCCAAAGGAGCGTCGGATAGGCGGTGTAGCGCTGCGGGCCCAGCGCCCCCGCCACCGCTTCCATGAGCTTTCCCGCCGGAAGGATCCCGCGCTCGCCGATCAGCCCTTTCCACTGCACTCCGAACGAAGCGAAGGCGATGAGAAAGATGATTCCGAGAAGTCGCAGGTAGACCCAGCGGGTGATCAGATACGAAGGGCGCCGGATGCCCGGTCCGATCAGCCAGCGTGTCAGGCGGGAAAAGAAAGGACGATGGGAGGCTACGAGGGAGTAACCGAGATCGGCCGCCGCGCGCACCGGCGGCAGGCGCCGATAGGCCCACAGGAGCCGGCTCTTCCCGCCATGCGCCAGGACGCGGAACACCGCCTCCGCCCCTTCGGAGTGGGAGCCGTCCTGCTCCACCAGCAGGATGGAGCGGCGGAATCGCTCGGGATCGATCTGGGGGAAGAGCGGGGCCGCTTCCTGGTAGGAAGCGTACTCGACGGCGTCGCCCGTGGTCTGCTTCCAGCGCTCGATCCAGCGACGGCAGAAGTGGCAATCGCCGTCGAAGATCAGAAGCGGCCGCTGGCGCGGAGGCAGCTTCAGCGTGTGCGCCGCAGCTCCCGGGCCATCTTGATGGCCGCTTCCACGCCGCGCCGGGCGCGCACCGCACGGACCTGTGCCTTGGCCCGCGGCGGAAGGTTGCGAATCAGCCCGATATAGCGTCCATGAACACGACGCCCAGGCGACGCCTTGCGTCGCCTTCCCCGGCCGGCGCTGGCGGCCTCTTCGACCAGCTCACGGGTCAGGAGCCGGAACCCCCGGCTCAACCGCTTCAGACCCGCCTGGATCTCCATGACCGCTCTCGACCGGTTTTGCGCGCCGGCGCGCTTCGCCATTGTCTCCTCCTGCACAACCCAGTGTCCGGTTGACGTCTTGACGCCCGCCGTACACGGGCATCCCTCTCGGGGGCATACCTTACACTGTGACGTAGCGATTTCAAAGCGAGCGGTGGAACACCGCGGCGTTCCGTTCTAGACTAGTGCCCCTCCGTGGAAGGTCGGTCGCATCCTGCCCGCACGGGAGGTGGCTCTGTCTCGTCGTCGACGATGGAAAGCAATCCTCCTCGCAGGGGTCCTGCTGATCGCGGCCCTGCTCGCGATGCCATGGGTCCTGCGGTTTTTCTGGTCCCGCCGCGCCTCGAACCCCGTGCGCCGCGGCGTGGCGCGCGCGACCGAGCTGGGGTGTTTCTCGTGCCACGGCGCGCAAGGCTCCTCGGGCGTCCCGGATCCCGGGTCCAAGGACCTGACGGTGCCAGCCTGGAGCGGCGGACTCTACATGATGTACGTGAAAGACGATCGCGATATCCAGCGCTACATCCAGGCGGGCAGCGTTCCGAAGGTCGAGCCCGGTGAAGAGCAGCCTGCCGACGCGGAGCCGCCGCGCGCCGCCCTCGCGATGCCCGCCTACCGCGACGCGCTGCGGGGCACCGACCTGCAGGATCTCACCGCCGCCTACAAGGTCCTCTCGGGAATGGTGGCGCCACCGTCGGGATCCGTTGCGGAACGCGGACTGTCCCTGGCGACACAGTGGAAGTGCTTCGCCTGCCACGGCCCGGGAGGGTCGGGGGGCTTCCCCAACCCCGGCTCCTTCGCCGGCTTCGTGCCGGGCTGGTACGGTCCCGACTTCAAGGATCTCGTCCGCAACCGCGCCGAGTTCGACTCCTGGGTCCGCACGGGGACGCTCGAGCGCCTGGCAAAGAACAAGGCGGCTGCTTATTTCATGTCGCATCAGAAAATCGGCATGCCCGATTACCGTGGCTTCACCGACGCCGACCTGGAGGGGCTGTGGGGGTACGCTCAGTGGCTCGCCGGCACCGGCGGCGGGACCTCTCTCCGCAAGGAGGCCGCGCCTTGATGTCTCCGGCATGGGTGGCCTTCGTCTATGGGGCGATTGTCCTGGCGGGCGGCGTCATGGGCTTCGTCAAGGCACGCAGCCGAGCGTCGCTGATTGCCGGCGTCGCCTCCTTCGCCCTGCTGCTGGGCGCCGGTGCGTTGATGCTGCGCGGCGAGAAGGCGGGCTGGATCGCAGCGATGGCGGTGGCCGGATTGCTGCTCGCCTTTTTCGCGGCGCGCTGGCTGAAAGGACGCAAGTTCATGCCCGCGGGAATGATGGTCCTCGCCAGCGCCGCCGCGCTGGTGTTGCTGGCGTGGGGCGGGCGATGAGCCGGAGCGGAGGCTTCGCATGAACATCCCCCACGACCCGGGCTCCGGCGCGCGCGGGCTCCTGCTGGATTGGATCCGCGACCTCATCGGACGCGAGGACGGCTGCTGGGACGCATCGCAGCGCACCTTTCTCGACTCGCTGCTGCGCGGCCAGGAAGGGACCAAGACCCTGGCGGAGCTGGCGGTAACCAGCGCCCGCATCCGCGCCAGCGGGTTGCAGCCCGAGGATCTCGGACCTCTGCGCGAGATGCACGATGCCATCGAGATGTTCTGGAACAATCCCTGCCCCGAGTCGTATGAGAACCTGAGGACCGTGGGCCAGTCACTCGACCCCAAGTCGGAATGAACCGTTGAGGAGGAGAATCGTGAACCCCCCGCTGCGCCGGACCCTGCCTGCCCTCGCTGCTGCCCTCGTGCTGATCCTGGCGACCGGAGTGACGCCGGTCGACGCCGCCAAGAAAAAGGCGGTCCCGGAGGGGGGTCCGGGGGGAGGCGAAGGGAAGAAGTCCTTCGCGGAAATCGTGAAGAATCACGAGAAGCTGGACGGGCTGTTCACCGCCTACCGCAACCCGGAGCACTTCTACCTCGACATTCCGCAGGAGTGGATCGGCAAGCCCTTCGGGCTCGCAGGATTGATGGTCAAGGCGCTGGGAGACTGGTCGGTGCGCGGCGGCAGCATCGAGAACCAGGTGGTGATGTTCCGCAAGGTCGGCGACCGGATCGTCCTGGCGAAGCAGAACCTGGATTACCGCGCCGAGAGCGGCTCGCCCTTCCGCATCGCCGTCGATTCGACCTTCCCCGACTCGCCGGTCTTCTCGGCGAAGATCATCCCGACCTCCGAAACCCGCAGCGCCTTCGTCGTCGATCTCGGGGGCGTCTTCTCCCCTTCCCTGATGGAGACCCTGTCGCCGCGCACCGGCTACGCCCCCAGCGCCGAGGACAGCTCGATCGCCGAGGTGCACAACCATCCCGACGATCTCACGGTGCGCATCGCCTACCGGTTCAACCGGCGCGAGCAGGGAGGCGACGAGGGGCCGGAGCAGCGCGCCGGGCGGGGCCGGCCGCTCGCCTCGCGGCTGCCCGATCCGCGCTACCTGGAGGCGCTGGTCGACTACACCTTCTTCCGACTGCCCGACAACGGCTTTCGGCCGCGCCCGGCCGACGAGCGCATCGGCGGCTTCGATACCGGCTACAAGGACTACACCGGCGTCGACCACCGCGACACCGCCTTCCGATACCTCTTCCTGAAGTGGGGGCTGGAGAAGAAGGACCCGGATGCGGCCCTCTCCGCTCCCAAGGAGCCGATCGTCTTCTACGTCGACAAGGCGACGCCTCCCGAGTGGCGCGGCCGGGTGAAGGAGGCGGCCCTCTGGTGGAACAAGTCCTTCGAGAAGGTCGGCTTCAAGGACGCCCTCCAAGTTCTGGATCAGCCCGACGATCCCACCTGGGATCCGACCGACATCCACCACTCGATGATCTACTGGAACCTGAGCGACAATCTGATGTTCTCCGGACTGGCGGGACCTCAAGTCATTGACCCCAGGACGGGGCAGGTTCTCAAGGCGAATGCCTATCTCAACGGCGAGTTTCCTTCCTACACGCTGCACCGGTACCTGGTCTACGCCTGGTGGCGCGCGCCGCAGTGGGAGCACCTCATGGATCCTTTCGCCCTCCCTGCCACCGGCTCCAGCTCGCTCGCCTCCAGGGTCCTGGAGCTGGACGCCCGCCGCTCCGGCTCTCCTGCCGGATGCGACTATCAGGCCTCTTTCAGCAGCCAGATCGCCTTCGCGCGGCTGGTGCTGCAGGCGCGCGGCGAGCTGGGCACCGACCCGCAGTCTTCGGAGCGCTTCGCACGCGAAGCCTTCGCGGAGCTGACGGCGCACGAGGTGGGCCACGCGCTGGGCTTCTCGCACAACTTCAAGGCCAGCCTCATCTCCAAGCCGGCGGATCTGGCTGCGGGAACGGTCAGTGGCCATCCCGATCAGCGGCCCTTCGGCGCCTCGATCATGGACTACAACCCGATTTACCTGGCGCCCAAGGGAGCGTCGCAAAAAGATTTCTTCATGCAGGGGGTCGGTCCCTATGACGACCTGATGCTGGAATACATCTATCGGCCGTTCCCCAAGCTGGCGCCGGCGCAGGAAGCCGCAGCGCTGGACGAGATTGCCCGCAAGGCCGAGACGACTCCGGGACTGATGTTCGACGACGGCTCTCTTTCCGACATCGATCCGGCCTCGAGCACCGACGACCTCGGGGACGACCCGCTGGCTTTCGCGGAGTCGCGTCTGGTGATGCTGCAGGACGAGGTGCTCCCGCGCATCGGCGATCTTGTGGTGAAGGAAGGGCACGACTTCAACCGCATCCGGCAGGCGCTCGACGCGGCCATCTTCTCGGTCGCCCTGGATTACATCGACCTGACGACACGCTACGTCGGGGGGCAGAGCGTCCGGCGGATCGTGGCCCGCAGCGGAGGGCCCCCTTCCGCCTCTCCGGTCGTGCCGATCGAACCGGCGCAGCAGCGTCGGGCGCTCGCGATCCTGGACAAACAGCTCTTCGACACGCAGGCTTTTCCGGTCTCCGAGCAGCTGCTGGCGCAGCTGAAGCCCGACTTCCAGTATGACTGGAACTATCCCTACCGCTACTACACCGACTACAGCTTCGACTCGCGCGTCGCCTTCCTGTATGACTCCGCCCTGCAGTCGCTGCTCGACTCGCGCCGGCTGGCGCGCATCGTCGACAACCAGCGCCGGCAGCCGCACGAGACCGCCCCGCTGACGCTGCCGGAGCTGTTCGGCCACCTCACCACCACCGCCTTCGCGGGAATGGACAAGGTGGGAACCGCGCGCGCCACGGTGGCGCGCCCCTCCGTCTCCCCCCGCAGCCGCTCGCTGCAGCGCCTGACGGTGTCGCGCCTGACCGATCTGCTGCTGGAACCGAGGCCGGGCGCGCCGGCGGAGGCGACCCAGGTGGCGCGGGCGACGCTGGTCGAGATCCGCAGCCGGGTGCGGCGGATCACCGGCAATCCCCAGCGCCTGTCGGCTCTCGACGACTACTCGCGGGCCCACTTCCAGGATCTCGACGCCGTGATCACGCGCGCGCTGGAAGCCAAGGTGGATCTGAAGAGAGCGAGCTAGGAGGCCGGCGGCCCGCGGCCCCGACCGCTTCCAAAGCCGGCTCCGGGAACGCTATACTCATCTCTCCATGAGTCCGTCACCTTCCCGGGGTCCTCTGCTCGAGCGCATCGTCCTGGGTGCGTTCCTGTTCCTGTTGCTGAACGGGGCCTATCTGGGCGCCTTCGCCGCCCCGACCATCTCCTACATGGGAAACGTCCTGCTGCACCTGGTGGCGGGCGTGCTTTTCCTGGCGGGATTCCTGTGGGTGGGATGGCGCCACCTGCGGCAGCCGGCGCCGATCTGGGGCAAGCTCGCGGCGATGCTGGCCTACCCCCTGATGCTGGGGGCGGGGGCCGCCGGCGTCTACCTGATGATCTTCTTCGCCATCCGGCCCAACCTTTGGATTCTGCACCTGCACGTCGCGCTGGCGATCGCCGGCGCCGCGGCCTGGATGGCGGCACTGCGGGGACGCGCGGCCGTCGCCACCGTCGACCCCGAGGAGGGACGGCGGCGGCTCGCCGCCTGGCGCTCGGCGGTGGCCGCCGGAGTGGCGGCGGCCTTCCTGTTCGCCGTCATCTACACGACCGTAGGGCGCCGCCGCGATCCGCGCGACGTCATCGAGAATCCCGACTCGCCGCCGCTGGAGATGTCCGCGGAGTCGATGGCCGGAGCCAAGGGGCCGTTCCACCCTTCCTCGATCCACACCACCACGCGCGGAAGGATCCCTTCCAACTTCTTCATGCAGGAGACGTCGAAGACCTGCGGGCGCTCGGGCTGTCATCCCGACATCTACGATCAGTGGAACTCCTCGGCGCACCACTTCTCCTCCTTCAACAACCAGTGGTACCGCAAGTCGATCGAGTACATGCAGGAGATGGTCGGAACGGAGCCGTCGCGCTGGTGCGGCGGCTGCCACGACCCGGCGGTGCTGCTGAACGGCATGATGGACACCCCCATCAAGCAGATCGTGAACCGCCCGGAAGCCCAGGCGGGTCTGGGATGCACCGCCTGCCATTCGGTCATCCAGGTGCGCAGCACCATGGGCCAGGCCGATTTCCTGATCCAGTATCCGCCGCTGCACGACCTGTCGGTGAGCGAAAACCCGCTGGTGCGCGGCATCCACGATTACCTGATCCGCGTGAACCCCGAGCCGCACCGGCGTATCTTCCTGAAGCCGTTCCACCGGGAGCAGCAGGCCGAGTTCTGCTCCAGCTGTCACAAGGTCCACCTGGACGTTCCGGTGAACAGCTATCGCTGGTTCCGCGGCTTCAACGACTACGACACCTGGCAGGCGAGCGCCGCGTCGGGCCAGGGCGCGCGATCGTTCTACTATCCCGACAAGCCCTCCACTTGCGTGACCTGCCACATGCCGCTGCTCCCCTCCAAGGACCTCGGCAGCCACGACGGTCTGGTCCACTCGCACCGCTTCCCCGCCGCCAACACCGCGCTCCCGATTGCCAACCGGGACGAGGCGCAGCTCAAGGCCGTCACCGATTTCCTGAAGGATCGGCGGATAACGCTGGATCTCTTCGCGGTCGGCGAGGCGGAAGGAGACCGCGGAGGATCGGGGGCGGCGTCCGGAATCGGCAGCGCCAATCCCG
Source organism: Candidatus Polarisedimenticolia bacterium (assembly GCA_035764505.1). Taxonomy (NCBI): domain Bacteria; kingdom Pseudomonadati; phylum Acidobacteriota; class Candidatus Polarisedimenticolia; species Candidatus Polarisedimenticolia bacterium. The sequence continues at coordinate 6,298 of DASTZC010000187.1, read as the reverse complement.
AGGTTTCCAGCCTCTTCGCCGTTGGGGAGGAGCAGGGATCCGCGATCGGCGCCGCGGGCACGCCCGGCCCTGCGGCCGCGGCGGTCCGGGCGCCGCTGGACCGGCTGGGCAAGGCGGTGCGGGCCGGCACCTCGGTGCGCGTCGACCTGGTGGCCCGCACGCGGACGGTGGGACATTTCTTTCCGGGCGGGACGGTGGACGCCTTCGACGTCTGGACCGAGCTGAAGGCGGAGGATGCCAGGGGGCGGGTCCTGCTGTGGAGCGGCTTCGTCAGCGACGGCGGCAAGGGGCCGGTGGACCCTTCGGCACACTTCTACCGGTCGTTCATGCTGGATGCCAACGGGAACCCGATCAACAAGCGCAACGCCTGGGCCGGGCGGGCCATTCTCTACGTGAACCTGATCCCACCCTCCTCCGCCGATACCGTCCACTACCGTCTCGACATCCCGAAGGACGTGGCCGGCCCCATCAAGCTGACGGCGAAGATGAACTACCGGAAGTTCGCCTGGTGGAATACTCATTGGGCCTACGCGGGGGTGCGCGATCCGGCGCAGAAGGACTATGCCTCGGCGCGTGACTTCGACGACGGGAAGTGGGTCTTCACGGGCGACACCTCCACCGTGTCGGGACAGATGAAAGAAGTGCCGGACCTTCCCATCGTGACGCTGGCGACCGCCGAGGCTCAGCTCCAGGTGGCCATGCCGGGCGAGCCTCTCGACGCCGCCGACCCGGCCTCCGTTCCGGCCGACCGGGAGCGCTGGAACGATTACGGCATCGGGCTGCTGCTGCAGGGAGACCTGCGAGGAGCGGAGGCGGCCTTCGCCCGCGTGCGGAGCGTCGAGCCGGGGTATGCCGACGGCTGGGTCAACGGCGCGCGCGCGGCACTGGCCGAGGGGAACCTGGATCGGGCGCAGGAGCTGTTGACCCAGGCGCTGAAGCTATCCCCCGATCTGGCGCGGGCCCATTTCTTCCAGGGTCAGCTCCTCAAGGCTCGCGGGGACTATGCGAAGGCGCTGGAGCATTTCGGCCGCGCCAGCGCGCAGTACCCGCGCGACAGGGTGGTGCTCAACGAGATGGGACGGGTCCTGTTCCTGCAGGAAAAGCACGAGGAGGCGGTGAAGATGCTGCGCCAGGTGCTCAAGATCGACCCGGAGGACCTGCAGGCCCACTACAACCTGATGCTGGCCTACGGGGCGCTGGGTCGTAACGAGGAAGCGGAGCGGGAGCGCCGGCTCTACCTGCGCTTCAAGGCGAACGAGTCGGCCCAGGAGATCACCGGAGGCTTTCGTCAGGCGCACCGCTTCGAAAACAACGAGCGGCAGCGGATCCACGAGCACGCCTCGTCTTACCAGGCTCCCGCGGGCGCGGGCTCGTACCCGCGCGCCGCCGGAGTCCCCTGAGGTGCCTCAGCGCTCCGCGCGCTGTCCCGCCAGCTTCTCGAACCGCCTCGCCATCTCCAGATCGTTCTCGGTGATCCCCCCGGCGTCGTGCGTCGTCAGGTCGATCTTCACGGTCTGGTAGACATTCGACCACTCGGGGTGATGGTTCATCGACTCCGCGACCAGCGCGGCGCTGGCCATGAACCCGAACGCCTCCACGAACGATCCGAAGCGGTATTCGCGGTGCAGCTTCCCGCCCGAGAGACTCCACTGCGACAGGCCTTGCAGCCCTTCCTTGACTTCGGATTCCTCCAGCTTTGCCGGTCTTGCGCTCATCCTCTCATCTCCTTCCGGGATTTGATTGGCGTTGGCGCGATCCTACGGCTCGCCGGTGCGCTCTTCAAGCCCGGCGACGCCGAGGATGCAAGTCTGGCTCGGCGCGTTGCTGCCCCTCTCCCGCTAGGCTAAAATTCGCGCCATGCAAGAGTTCTCGATGCCCTGGAGCTATCGGCGGCGGGTCACCCGGGAGGTCGGGATCGGCGAGGTGCGGGTAGGTGGCCGCCAGCCGATTCGCATCCAGTCGATGACCACCCCGGCGACCCACGACGTCGAAGCCACGGTGGCGCAGATCCGCCGGCTGGCGGAGGCCGGCTGCGAGATCGTCCGGGTCACCGTCCCGAGCACCCGCGACGCCGAGGCGCTGCCGAGGATCCGCCGGCGCCTGGCGGAAGACCGCATCCGCGTTCCGCTGGTGGCCGACATCCATTTCTCCCCCGCGGCGGCGATGATGGCGGTGGAGCACGTCGAGAAGGTGCGCATCAACCCGGGCAACTACGCCGACACCAAGCGCTTCAAGGTGCGCGAGTACAGCGACGCGGAATACGGCGCCGAGCTGCGGCGCATCGAGGAGCGCTTCGCGCCCCTGGTGCTGCGGGCCCGGCAGCTCGGGGTTTCGCTGCGCATCGGCACCAATCACGGCTCCCTTTCCGATCGCATCCTGAACCGCTACGGTGATACCCCCCTGGGCATGGTGGAATCGGCCCTCGAGTTCGTGCGGATCTGCGAGAAGCTGGAGCACCGCGAGCTGATCCTCTCGATGAAGTCGAGCAACCCGATGGTCATGATTCAGGCCTATCGCCTGCTGGCCGAGCGCATGGCCGATGAGAAGATGGATTATCCGTTCCACCTCGGGGTGACCGAGGCGGGGGACGGAGAGGACGGCCGCATCAAATCCGCCATCGGCATCGGTGCCCTCCTTGAGGACGGGATCGGCGACACGCTGCGCGTCTCGCTGACCGAGGACCCGGTGGCGGAGGTGCCGGTGGCCCGGGCCCTGGCCGAGAAGTACAACGTCCGGATGCCGCTTCAAGGCAATCCCACGTCCCCGGAGCCGGCCGGCGCACCGCACCCCGTTTCCTCCACCTACATGCGCCGCGAGGCCGCACGGGTCGAGATCGGCAGCACGGTGATCGGAGGGACCGAGACGATTCGGGTCGAGTGCCTCCTCTCCTCCCCTCTCGCGGATGCCGAGGCGGTCGAGGCGGAGATAGGCAGCCTGATGAACCCACCCGGACTTCCCGAGGCGCGTGTCGAGCTCCTGGAGATCGATCTCGCCCGCCTCAACGATCTCCCGGCCGTGGAGCGGGCTGCCCGTCGTCTGCAGGACCCGTTGTCGCCGGCGCTGTCCATCCGTATCGATGCGCGGCTGGCGGAAGAACTGGCGGGGGAAGCGAGCGGGCCTCTGATGGGTCTGGCCGATCGGGTGACGGTCCGGTTGCAGGCGTCCAGCCCGGGAACCGGAGCCTGGCTTGGCGTTCTCGCCGCCACGGCCCGCAACCGGAAAACGGCCCTGGGGCTCGAGATGGCCGAGGTACGGGATCCGTTGCGGGACGGCTCCCGGCTGGCCGAGTTGGCGAGAATTTGCGAAGAGGCGGGAGTCACGCCGATCGTCTCGCTGAGCACGGTGCCGGAGATCTCCCCGATCAAGCCTTACCGGATGCTGGCCGAATCGCTCGCGGCCTCCGGGATCGCGGCCCCCATTCTGCTGTCCGACGATGCCTCCGGCCGGCGCGACGAGCCGCTTCTCTTCCATGCCACCGCCTGGGGATCGCTCCTGTGCGACGGCATCGGCGACGCTCTGCGGGTGGAGCGCTTCAAGAGTCCGGTCGATTCGCTGCGGCTGGCGTTCAACATCCTGCAGGGAGCGCGGCTGAGGCTGTTCAAGACCGAGTTCATCTCCTGCCCTTCGTGCGGCCGGACCCAGTTCGACCTGGAGGAGACCACGAGCCGGATCAAGTCCAGGACAGCGCACCTCAAGGGGGTGAAGATCGCCATCATGGGATGCATCGTGAACGGACCGGGCGAGATGGCCGACGCCGATTTCGGCTATGTCGGCTGGGGACCGGGGAAGGTCAGCCTCTTCGTCGGGAAGGATCTGGTGGAGAAGGACATTCCCTATCTTCTGGCGGACGAGCGGCTCGTGCAGCTGATCCGCGAGCGCGGCATGTGGACCGATCCACCCGCCGAAGGATCCGAAGATCGGCTCGCCCTCCGGAAAGGCGGCAGCCAGCCCGTCTGATCCGGAATCAATCGGATCCCGATCGCGGGATGCGGCCGGCCGCGGGCCCCCCCAGAAAGACCTCGCCGCTCTCCTCGGTCAGGATCGAACCGTGCTCGCTGCAGGCGTTGCGCTCGTCGCCATAGGAAGTCTCCAGCCGGCGGCGCGCCACCCATTTCGCCAGACGGCGCGACTCCGCCTTGTCCGGCTCCGAGTCCTGGAACTGGCGCACCATCCTCTCCGCCCTGTCCCAATCCCCCAGTCTGACCGCCGCCGCCATGATCACCGGACAGGCGCCGCGCCGCAGCCGGCGAACATCGAGCAGGTCGCCTGCGGCGAATGCCGTCTCGTTCAGCATCGCCTCGGCGTTCTCCACCGCGTCCCCTTCGCTCGCCGCCTCGATCCGCTTCAACGCGGCGGCCAGCAGGCGATCGCGCGCCGTCGTCTGCCCGGGGAAGATGCGCATGCCGATCTCGGCCACGCGGTAGGCAATCTCGAAATTCCCGACCTCGTACTCCATCCGGAAGGCGCGCGCCAGCAGCGCCGCGAGCGTCTCCGAGCGCCCCTCCTCCAGCGGGCGAAGCTTCGATTCCTCCAGGAAGCTGCGGGCCGCCAGGAGCGTGTCGCCGCGCTCCAGGGCCCGGCGGCCGGCGTTGTGCCAGAGGAATCCGACCGCGCGTTCGAGATCGACTGCCTCGGCCCCCAGCTCGTAACCCAGCGCCGGAGGCGCGGCGGCCGCGTTGGAGCCGTAGCCCATTCCGGAGGAAGAGGCCACCGTGTCGAGCGGCGGGCGCAGGTCGAACCCCTTGGGCGAGGTGGTCTCGACGATCACCCGGCGCCCGTCGACCCAGACCTGCACGTAGACGTGACGAGGGATCTCCGCGACCTTGACATCCAGCCCGATGGCGCGGCCCAGGATGCCGTAGAGCAGGCTGGCCGAGAGGCAATTGAATTCGCCCCGATCCAGCACTGCGTCCATGCCGTCGGCGGCGGCGGCATAGTGCAGCAGGACCTTCTGGTGCAGGGCATCGTGCAGCTTGCGCGCCAGCCGGTACGTGCTCTGCCGGCCGCCCACCTTGCCGGCAAGCTGCGCGGCCATGGTCTCGAAGGAGCGCTCGTAACGCGCCATCTCGTCCGCATCGAGGATCCCGGAGGCCCGCAGCACTTCCTTGAGTAGATCATGATCGAGTTGGAGCAATCTCGCGCCGGCGGGCGACGCCAGATCCGCGGCGAAGGCTCCCGTGGGAAGGCTCATCGCCAGGGTGAGGACGAGGAACATCACAATGGCGCGGGATGATTTCATGTCGTCGATGGGTCTCGCGATGCCCTGAAGAGAGCCTCGCGCCGGAGTTCAGGTTGATTCGAGCGCCTGCCGATTTGGAACCGCGCCAGAATCTAGGTCCCGTACCCCGGAGGGTCAACCGCGGTATCCAACATTTGCGCTTCATTACGACAATGGTACGTTCGAGGGGGATTTTTCGGGGGAGCTTACCGTTACGGGTATTTCACGGCCTCGAGAAAGAGGCCGGAAGGGGGCGCGACGCTCTCCTCGGGGACCGGCTCCTTGCCGGAGAGGAACTCGCGGATGCGCTCGGGGGGAAAGTCATGGCGCCCCACTCTCGACAGCACCCCGACGATCTTGCGGACCATCTTGGGCAGAAAGTGGTCAGCCGCGATGCGGAAGTGGAGCAACGGCACGACCTCCTCGAAGGAGGCTTCGTAGACTTCCACGATAGGCTCCTCGACTTCCCGTCCGCGCGCCGCGAAGGTGGAGAAATCGTGCCGCCCTACCAGGTAGGAGGCCGCGATTCGCATCATCGACTGGTCCGGCGGATCCTTGAGCCACCAGGAGTAGGGCTTCAGGAAGGCGCTGCGACGCAGCGCGATCTGGTAGCGGTAGCGCCGCCAGAGGGCCTGGTGGCGCGAGTGGAAGTCGAGCGGCACGTCCTCCACGCGGAGGATGTTGATGTCGTGCGGCAGCTCGCGGTTGATGGTCTCCAGCAGGCTGGCCGCCGGCATCGGCGTATGGGTGCGGAAGTTGGCGACCTGGAAATCGGCGTGGACTCCGGCGTCGGTGCGGCCGGCGCCGAACAGCGTGATGCGCTCGCGCAGCAGGTTGCCCAGGACTTCGGTGAGCGTCCCGGCGATCGTGCGCTCGTGGCTCTGGATCTGCCAGCCGCGGTAGCGCGAGCCGTCGTACTCGAGGGTGATCCTGAGATTGCGCAGCCGCCCGGCGGATTCGGGCGCTGGTCGCGGCGGCATCGGCGCCGCCTCGCGGCGCTGCTGCCTGGCCCCGCCGCGCCGCTCGTCGCGCCCGCCGAATCTGCGCCCCCCCCCCACCGGCGGGACGTTGCCTTCGACC
>DASTZC010000186.1 GCA_035764505.1 Candidatus Polarisedimenticolia bacterium | reverse complement strand
ATCCAGCCAGTCATCGTCACCGAGGAAGAGGGGAGCTTCCACCTGGTCGCAGGCGAGCGACGCTGGCGCGCCGCCCAGATGGCCGGAATTCCAAGAATCCCGGCAATCCTGCGAACCGTCTCCGACGACCGCAAGCTCGAGATGGCTCTGGTGGAGAACATCCAGCGACAGGAGCTGAATCCGCTCGAGGAAGCGAAGGCCTATGAGCTTCTTCTGACCGACCTTCAGCTCACTCAGGAGGAAGTTGCGAAGCGCGTCGGAAAAGACCGGTCCACCATCGCAAATCAACTCAGGTTATTAAAACTGCCAAATAAAGTCCAGAATATGATTTCTGATGGCTTGATCGACGGAGGCCACGCCCGCGCGATTCTTTCGCTTCCCGACGAGAAGCAGCAGATCGAGGCCGCGGAGAGGGTGGTGAACGGGCTGCTCACGGTGCGCGAGACCGAAGAGATGGTCCGCTCGCGGACGAAAGCCTCCCCGCAAGCTCCCGGAAACGCGCCCGCGCCGCGCGATCCCAATGTCATCGCGGCCGAGGAGAGGCTGACCAAGAGCCTCGGCTCGCGAGTGCGCCTGGTTTCGGGCAAGAAGAAAGGCACCGGAAGGATCGAAATCGACTACTACTCCGAAGATGATCTGGATCGCCTCTTCAGCCTGCTGGTGGCTCGAAGTCACTGAACCTCGGCCCGGCCGCATCGGGCCCCACGGGGGAATTGCGACATGAGGGAGAGGACCGGCGAGAGCAATCTGAGCGGGTTTCTCGGAGAAGGGACGGTCATCAGCGGCGACGTCCGGTTTCCGGAAATCCTGCGCGTGGAAGGAAAGATCACGGGAAAGATCACTTCCGAGAAAGAGCTGGTGGTAGGCGAGTCGGGAGAAATCGAGGCCGAAATCGATGTCGGCAGCCTCTCCGTCAATGGAAAAGTCTCCGGAACGATGCACGTGCGGGAAAGGCTGACGATCCATGCCCATGGCCAGGTCCGGGGCGAGCTCATTCTGGAGAAGCCTGGACTGATCATCGAAGAGGGAGGCGTCTTCGAGGGGACGATCGAAATGGCGAGTGAGCACCGCCGGGACCTGAAAGAGGTCAAGCTGGGGGTCTTGTCGGAGTCCTGAAGCGCGCCCGCCCCGGTTTGACAATCCCTTCAGGTCGTGGTATTTAACCCGCTCTTTTCCGCGCTCAAGGGCACGGAGACGCCGGTTTTTCCACCCGCTGCGGCTCCATCCCCAATCATCCGGTCCGCGCCGGAGGAAATCGCTCCGGATGGGCCGCCTGAAGGTAGAGGGAAGCAGCCGCGATGAAGCAGAGCAGCCTCGCCGCCCGGTACGCCCGGGCCCTCGCCGGGGTCGTCAAGGACAAGCGAGCCTTCGAAACCGCCGCCGACGAGCTGGACGCCTTCACGGCGATGTTTCGTGAAGGGCGGGAGCTGCGCGATTTTCTTCTCAATCCTTCCTACCCGCTGGCGCGCAAGCAGAAGGGGCTTTCCGAGGTAGCCCGCCGTGTGGGCATGAAGGGGCCGCAGCTCAAGCTCCTCGAGATTCTCCTGCAGAAAGGCCGGATGGGAATTCTCCCCGAAGTCGCGCTGCAGTTCCGCAAGCTCGAGGAGGAATCGCTCAATCGGGTGTCGGTCGAGCTGACGACGGCGCGGCCGCTGGACGCGAAGATGCAGCAAGAGGTGGTCGCGTCGCTGGAGAAGTTCACGGGGAAGACCGTCCGCCTCACCCACAAGGTGGACCCGGGAGTGCTGGGCGGCGCCCGGGCGCGGATCGGATCGCTCGTCTATGACGGCACGGTGGCGAGCCGCCTGCAGAAGCTGAAACAACAAATCATCAGGGAGCGTTGATGGACATCAGGGCGGATGAGATCAGCAAGATCATCCGGCAGGAAATCGAAGGGTTCGCCACGGAAGTGGACTTGAGCGAGGTGGGAACCGTGCTCTCCGTGGGCGACGGCATCGCGCGCCTGTACGGCCTGGAGCGCGCCATGGCCGGCGAGCTGCTCGAGCTGCCGCACGGGGTCTTCGGTATCGCGCTGAATCTCGAGGAAGAGAGCGTCGGGGCGGTGCTGCTCGGCGAGACGAGCCGGATCAAGGAAGGGGACCAGGCGCGGCGCACCGGCAAGCTGATGGAGGTGCCGGTCGGCGACGCCATGACCGGCCGGGTGGTGAACGCCCTCGGGCAGCCGGTGGACGGCAAGGGCCCCGTCGCGGCGCGCGAGAGCATGCCGATCGAGCGGCTCGCGCCGGGCGTCGTGGACCGGCGTCCCGTGAAGGAGCCCCTGCAGACCGGCATCAAAGCGATCGACGCCATGATCCCGATCGGCCGCGGGCAGCGCGAGCTGATCATCGGCGACCGGCAGACCGGCAAGACCGCCGTGGCTCTCGACACGATCATCAATCAGAAGGATACGGGCGTCTACTGCATCTACGTCGCCATCGGCCAGAAGAAATCGACCGTGGCGCAGGTGGTGCGCACGCTGGAGGAATACGGGGCCATGGCGCACACCGTGGTGGTTTCGGCCTCGGCCTCCGATCCCGCCACGATGCAGTACATCGCTCCGTACTCGGGCTGCGTCATCGGGGAATACTTCCGCGACCGCGGCAAGCACGCGCTGGTGATCTACGACGACCTGTCGAAGCATGCGGCGGCCTACCGGGAGATCTCCCTGCTCCTGCGCCGGCCGCCCGGCCGCGAGGCCTTCCCCGGGGATGTCTTCTACCTGCACTCCCGGCTGCTGGAGCGCGCCGCCAAGCTGAACGACAAGCTGGGCGCCGGGTCCCTCACGGCGCTGCCGATCATCGAGACACAGGCAGGGGACATCTCCGCCTACATCCCGACCAACGTCATCTCGATCACCGACGGCCAGATCTTCCTGGAGTCGGACCTGTTCCACTCGGGCGTGCGTCCCGCGATCAACGTCGGATTGTCGGTGTCGCGCGTCGGCGGCAACGCCCAGATCAAGGCCATGAAGCAGATCGCCGGAACGCTGCGGCTGGACCTGGCGCAGTACCGCGAGCTGGCGGCTTTCGCCCAGTTCGGCAGCGATCTCGACAAGGCGACGCGCGATCAGCTCGCGCGCGGCGAGCGTCTTGTGGAGATCCTGAAGCAGGGGCAGTACCAGCCGGTGTCGGTCGAGAAGCAGATCGTCATCATCTTCGCCGCCGTCAACGGCTATCTGGACGGCTTCGAGACGGCGCGCGGACGCGACTTCGAGAAGGGACTGGCGCAGTACATGGATACCGCGGGCGCGGCCACGCAGCGCAAGCTCGTCGAGCGCAAGGCGCTGGACGATGAGATCAAGCAGGAGCTGCGGGCCCTCCTCGATCAGTTCCGCGACGCCTTCTCGGCGCGCGAAGCGGTCCCGGTCGCGGCTATCTAGCGGAGCCCCCGTGCCCAACCTGCGCGACATCCGGACGCGCATCCGGAGCATCAAGAACACCCAGCAGCTCACCTACACGATGAAGCTCGTGTCGGCCACCAAGCTGCGCCGGGCGCAGGAGCAGATCCTGGCGGCCCGCCCCTACGCGCGGCGCATGCTCCAGGTGCTGAACAGCCTGGCCACCCGCGCCCAGCCCGAGAGTCATCCTCTGCTGAAGCGGCGCGAGGAGAACAAGGTGGAGGTGGTGATCATCACTTCCGACCGCGGGCTGTGCGGCGGCTTCAACGCCAACATTCTCAAGGCGGGGAAGGCCGAGCTCGAGCGACTGCATGCGAAGGACGTATCGGTGACGGCGGTGGGGAAGAAGGGGAGGGATTTCCTGCGGCGCCGGCGCGTCCCGATGCGGCGCGAGCTCGTCGACGTCTTCCGCAAGATCTCCTACGCCCACGCGGCGGAGCTGGCGCGCGACTTGATCCAACGCTACGTCTCGCTCGAGCGCGACGCGATCTACCTCGTGTACAACGAGTTCAAATCGGCCATCCAGCAGCGCGTGGTGGTGGAGAAGCTCCTGCCGATCGAGAAGCTTCCCGAGGAGGAGAAGCTGCTGCCGGTGGACTACCTGTACGAGCCCAGCCAAGCGGAGATCTTCAGCCAGCTGCTCCCTAAGCACGTGGAGGTGCAGCTCTACCGGGCGCTGCTCGAGTCGGCGGCGGCCGAGCACGGGGCGCGGATGGCGGCGATGGACGCGGCGACCAACAATGCCGGCGAGCTGATCGAGTCGCTGACGCTGAACATGAACAAGGTGAGGCAGGCCGGGATCACGAAGGAGATCCTGGAAGTGGTGGCCGGCGCCGCCGCGTTGGAATGATCCCAAAGACCTCCTGGAGAGAGAAGGCATGAACAAGGGAAAGATCGTCCGAATCGTCGGCCCGGTCATCGACATCGAGTACCCGGAGGGGCACCTGCCGGCGATTCTCAGCGCGGTGCGCATCCAGGGGAAGGCCGCGCCCGAGGCGCCCGAGCTGGACGTGACGGCGGAAGTGGCGCAGCACCTGGGCGAGAACCGCGTGCGCTGCGTGGCGATGGAGCCCACCGAGGGGATGGTCCGCGGCATGGAGGCGATCGACACGGGCGGGCCGATCACCGTGCCGGTCGGCCGGGAGACGCTCGGGCGCGTGATGAACGTCCTGGGCAAGCCGGTGGACGAGAAGGGTCCGATCAATGCGAAGGAGAGCTGGCCGATCCACCGCGAGCCGCCCCCTTTTGAGGAGCAGTCCACCTCCATCACCATGTTCGAGACCGGGATCAAGGTCATCGACCTGCTGGAGCCCTACATGAAGGGGGGCAAGACCGGCCTGTTCGGCGGCGCCGGCGTCGGCAAGACCGTCCTGATCCAGGAGCTGATCAACAACGTCGCGATGAAGCACGGAGGATTCTCCGTGTTCGCCGGCGTGGGGGAGCGGACACGCGAGGGGAACGACCTCTGGCTCGAGTTCCAGGAGTCGGGCGTCATCGTCCCCGGCAACACCGAGAAGTCGAAAGCCTCGCTGATCTACGGGCAGATGACCGAGCCGCCCGGGGCGCGCCTGCGGGTCGGCCTGACGGGGCTCACCGTGGCCGAGTACTTCCGCGACAAGGAAGGCCAGGACGTGCTGCTGTTCATCGACAACATCTTCCGCTTCACGCAGGCCGGCTCCGAAGTCTCGGCGCTGCTGGGACGCATGCCCTCGGCGGTCGGCTACCAGCCGACGCTGGCGACGGAGATGGGCGAGCTGCAGGAGCGCATCACCTCCACCACGCGCGGATCGATCACCTCGGTGCAGGCGATCTACGTCCCGGCGGACGACTACACCGATCCGGCGCCGGCCACCACCTTCGCCCACCTGGACGCGTCGACGAACCTGTCGCGCAAGATATCCGAGCTGGGGATCTACCCGGCGGTCGACCCGCTCGCCTCCACCTCGCGCATCCTGGACCCGCGCATCCTCGGCGACGAGCACTACAACACGGCGCGCTCGGTGCAGTCGGTCCTGCAGCGCTACAAGGAGTTGCAGGACATCATCGCGATTCTCGGCATCGACGAGCTGTCGGAGGACGACAAGATCACCGTGGCCCGGGCCCGCAAGATCCAGAAGTTCCTGTCGCAGCCCTTCTTCGTGGCCGAGCAGTTCACCGGGATTCCCGGCAGGTATGTCCCGATCGCCGAGAGCATCCGCGGCTTCAAGGAGATCGTCGCCGGCAAGCACGACGACGTCCCCGAGCAGGCCTTCTATCTCGTCGGGACGATCGACGAGGTCCTGGAGAAGGCCGAGAAGATGAAGTCGGCGGCCTAGGAGGATCGTCTTGCTCCCGGAGAAGATCCAGCTCGACATCGTGTCACCTGAGCGGGCGGTCGTCAGCGAGGCGGTGGACGAGGTCATCCTCCCCGGCTACGACGGCTATCTTGGCGTGCGTCCCGGCCATGCCCCGCTGCTGACCACCCTGAAAATCGGCGAGATCACGATCCGCAAGGGGCGCGAAACGAAGCACCTGGCGGTGTCCTGGGGCTTCGCGGAGATCCTGGGGGACCGCGTCTCGATCCTGGCCGAGACGGCGGAGAAGGCCGAAGAGATCGATCTTCCCCGGGCGGAGCGGGCGCGCGACCGGGCCTTGAAGGAGATGAAGAGCGCCGATCCCGACGTCGACTTCCGCCGGGCGGAGGTGGCGCTGGAGAAGGCCTTGATCCGGATCCAGGTCGCCTCCAAAGCCGGCGCAGCCTCGCTGGGAGAGATCTGACGCGGACCACCGGCGCCCTGCGCGCTTGCCTGTGCGCCGCAGCGGCTCTCCTGGCCCCGGCGTGCGATCGGCCCCGGGAGATCCGGGTGGGCGCCGTGCTGTCGGAGACCGGGAACGGCGCCTACTACGGCCAGAGCATCCGGCGCGGGATGGACCTGGGACTCGACGAGGTGAACGCCGCCGGGGGAATCAAGGGCATCCCCTTGACGATCCTGCATCGCGACAGCGGCAGCTCGGCCGAGCAGGCGGTGCGCGCCGCCGTGGAGCTGTATGATCGCCTCGATGTCCCGCTGATTCTCGGCGCCGTCCTGAGCTCCGAGACGCTGCGGATTGCCCCGTTGGCGGAGAAGCGCCGCAAGATTCTCCTCAGCCCCGCCAGCTCCAGCCCTGAGATTACCCACGCCGGACGCTACGTCTTCCGGGTCTATCCCTCCGATAACCTGGAAGGGGCCTACATGGCCCAGCTGGCGGGCGATGAGCTGAAGCTGCGCAGCGTGCGCATCGTGGCGATCGACAACGCCTTCGGCCGCGGGCTGGCCGCCGTCTTCCGCCGCAGCTTCCCAGGCGCTTCCCGGCCGGAGATCCAGCTGTATGCCGAGCATGGAGAAGACCACGCGGCCGTCGCGGACAAGGCGCTGGCGGCAGGCACCGAAGGGATCTATCTCGCCGGCTACTACAGCGACATGGGAAAGATCCTCAAGGAAATCCGCAAAATCTCCCCGGACCGGACCGTCCTGAGCACCTCCAGCTTCGGCAATCCGAAGACCCTCGAGGAAGCGGGGGACGCCGCCGAAGGCGTCGTCTTCCCGACGACGGTGTTCGATCCCGACAGCGAGGAGCCCTCGGTGAAGCGCTTCACGGCACGCTACCGCGAGCGGCACCATGCCGATCCCGATCTGTGGGCGGCGCATGGCTATGACGCCGTGCTGGTGGCCGCCGAGGCGATCCGACGGGCGGGTGGGGCGCAGCCGGAGCGCATAGCGGACGCGCTGCGCGGCATCAAGGACTTCCGCGGCGCCTCCGGCACGCTGAGCTTCGACGCCGAAGGGGACGTGGTGCAGTATCCCAGGGCCTACATCGTCCACGAGGGACGCTTTATCCTCTACCGTGACTACCGGGAGAAGGTGCGTTCGCACCCTCGCCCCATCGGAGAAGACCGGCCTTGAGCGGGAGCCTTCCGGCCGGCGGGCGGCCAGCGGCGCCTCCGGCGCGCCCGGACCTCTCTATCGTCATTCCCGCCTACGACGAGGCGCAGCGCATCATCCCGACCCTGCACGCCATCCACCGGTTCCTGAAGCACCGCGGGGTTCCGGCCGAGATCCTGGTGGTCAACGACGGCAGCCGGGACGAGACGTTCCGCATCGTCGAGTCGCTGCGCGGCGAGATCCCGAATCTGCGAGTCCTGCAGAACCAGGTCAATCGCGGCAAGGGGTTCAGCATCCGGCGGGGCTTCCTCGAGAGCGCCGGCCGCCGCGTCCTCCTCACCGACGCCGACCTGTCGACCCCGATCGAGGAGATCGACAAGCTCGACGCCGCCATGAACCGGGGCGGGTTGGCCGGAGCGATCGGGTCCCGGGCGGTGGACCCCTCCACCGTCGAGCTTCCCCAGGGGTGGCTGCGACAGACCATGGGCAGGACCTTCAACCGGGTCATGCGCGGACTCACCGGTCTGCCATTCAGGGACACGCAGTGCGGCTTCAAGCTGTTCGATCGGGCGGCTTTCGATCCGGTCTTCCGGGCGGCCAGAGTGGACCGTTTCTCCTATGATGTGGAGGTGCTGATCCTCGCCCGCCGGCGAGGACTCGCCGTGGAGGAGATCCCGGTCCTGTGGAGGAACTCCCCCCAGTCCAGGGTGAGGATCGTGAAAGACAGCGCCCGCATGCTGTGGGACATTCTGTGCGTGTCGGCGCGCGACCGTCTCGGCATGAATCGGGGCGCGCTATGAGGAACAAGTCGAGCAAGATCGTCTCGCGGGCCGGCCTGGCCTCCATCTCGCGCCGCATGGCGCGGCAGGGGAGGCGACTGGTATTCACCAACGGCTGCTTCGATCTGATTCACCCGGGCCACGTACGGCTGCTGCAGCAGGCGCGTAGGATGGGCGATGCCCTGGCGGTCGCGATCAACAGCGATGCCTCGGTGCGCAGGCTCAAGGGACCCGGCCGGCCGATCCTCGACGCGCGCGAGAGGGCCGAGGTACTCTCCGCCTTCGAGTGCGTCGACTACGTCGTGGTCTTTTCCGAGCCGACGCCCGCCGCCATCGTGCGGGCGGTCCGTCCCGGGGTCCTGGTCAAGGGTGGGGACTGGTCTCCCGAGCGCATCGTGGGAAGAGACACCGTGACCGCCGGCGGCGGCGAGGTGCGGGTCGTGCCGCTGCGCCGGGGACTGTCGACCTCGGCTCTCCTGAAAAGGATCCTCGCGGGACGACGGCAGTGAGCTCCCCGCTCGGCGCTCTGCTGGCCGCCGCTGGGGCCAGGGCGGGACTTCCCGAGCTCGCGCGGCGGCTGCTGGCCGGAGAGCATGCGGCGCTGACCGGCCCCACTTCCTCGGCCAAGGCCCTCCACATCCTGCTGCTGCAGCAATCGCTGTCGCGGACGGTGATCCTGGTCACCTCCGGGGAGGCGGAAACCGAGCGCTGGGAAAAAGACCTGCGCACCTGGAAGCGCTGGCTGGGCCGGGACGATCCGGCCCTTGACGTCCTTCCGGCCCTCGACGCCGACCCTTATCAAGGGCTTTCTCCCCATCTCCAGGTGAGCTGCGAGCGGGTCGTCGCATTGGACCATCTGGTCTCGGCGCGTCCGGCGCTCATCGTCGTCCCGGCCCGCTCCCTCTTCTACAAGCTCCCGTCCCCGGTCGGATTCGTCGCCGCTCAGATGTCGATCCACCCCGGATCGGCCCTGAGCCCCGATCAGCTCTGCGGATGGCTGATCCCTGCCGGCTATACGCGAGCCGAGCATGTCACCTCCTACGGCGAGTTCGCCCGGCGAGGAGGTGTCGTCGATCTGTTCCAGCCCCAGTCGGAGGTGCCGCTCCGCATCGAGTTCTACGGAGAGCAGGTGGACACCTTGCGCAGCTTCAATCCCGAGACCCAGCGCTCCATGGAGCCGCTGGAGCGCACCATCCTTCTCCCGGTGCGGGAGGTGCCGCTGGAGAGGGTGCCGATCGACACGCTGGAGCGCCGGCTGAGGCAGCGTCCCGAAGGGCCGGGGGAGGCCCGCCGCCGGGCCCTGGTGGAGGAGCTGCGCGCGGAAGGGGGCTTTCCCGGAATCGAGGCGTTCGCGGCGCTGATGGACGAGGAATCGGTCGATCTCTTCCACTTCGCACCCGGCGCACTGGTGGCCGTGGAGGAGCCCGACGCGGTGATCCAGGAAGTGGAGAAGGCCTGGGAGGAGATCCACGCCTCCTACGAGTTCTCCGAGGCCTTCGCGCTGCCGCCGCCGGAGGAGGTCTTCGTCCCCAAGGTTGACCTGGTGCGCGCGCTGCGCTCGGCGCCGCTGCTGCTCGCGGAGCTCTCCCTGGCCCTGCCGCGTGGAGAGGTGCGCATCGCCTGCCGGCCGGGACGGCGCTACATCGACCATCTTCCCGATCTGGCGATCGATCTGGCCGAGGCCGCCTCGGCCGGGTGGAAGGCCCTGATTGCCGTGGGAAGCCATGGACGCATGGAGCGCCTCGCGGAGATCCTCAAGGAGCTGGGGGAGCCTGCGACTCTCATCGAGGATCCTGCCGCGCCGCTGCCTGCCGCCGCGGCGCGGCTGGTCCTGCCCGGGACGCTGGAGTCCGGCTTCACGCTGCCGGATGCCGGGCTGTTCGTCGTCGCGGAGCGCGACATTTTCGGGGAGATCCACGAGAAGGAGGCGCGCCGCCGCCGCATCGGAGTCTTCTCCCCTGATTTCCGCGATCTCAAGGTCGGAGACCTGGTGGTCCATGCCGATCACGGGATCGCCCGTTACACCGGCGTGGTGCGGCTGGGGGAGGAAGGCCGCGGCTCCGATTTCATGGAGCTGCACTTCGAAGGGAAGGACCGTCTCTACGTCCCGGTGGAGCGCCTCGACCTGGTGCAGCGCTACAGCGGCTCGGGAGACCGGCTCCCCAAGCTGGACCGGCTCGGGGGCGCCACCTGGGAGCGCACCAAGCGCAAGGTGCGCCGGGCGATGCGCGACATGGCGGAGGAGCTGCTGCAGCTGTACGCCGCGCGCAAGGCGGCTCCCGGGTACGCCTTCGGCCCCGACACCCCCTGGCAGCGCGAGTTCGAGGACGCCTTCCCCTACGAGGAGACGCCCGACCAGCAGCGGGCGATCGAGGACGTCAAAGCCGACATGGAATCCTCCCTGCCGATGGACCGGCTGATCTGCGGCGACGTCGGCTTCGGCAAGACCGAGGTGGCGCTGCGGGCCGCCTTCAAGGCGGTGATGGAAGGGAAGCAGGTGGCCGTCCTGGTCCCCACCACCGTGTTGGCGACGCAGCACCTCGCCACCTTCAAGGAGCGCTTCGCCGGGTTTCCGGCGCGCGTGGAGATGCTCAGCCGCTTCCGCAGCCCGCTGGAGCAGAAGGCGACCGCGCGCGATCTGGACGCGGGCAAGGTGGACGTCATCATCGGCACCCATCGGCTGCTGTCCAAGGACGTGAAGTTCAAGGACCTCGGGCTGCTGGTGGTGGACGAGGAGCAGCGCTTCGGGGTGGCGGCCAAGGAGCGCATCAAGCAGTTCAAGAAAAACGTCGACGTGCTGGCGATGAGCGCCACTCCGATCCCGCGGACGCTGCAGCTCTCCCTGGCCGGGATCCGCGACCTGTCGGTGATCGAGACCGCCCCCCGGAACCGCCTGTCGATCCAGACCCACATCGTGCCCTTCCGCGCCGGAGTGATCGCCACGGCGGTGCGCCACGAGATCAAGCGCGGCGGGCAGATCTACTTCGTGCACAACCGGGTGGAGAGCATCGCCTCGATGGCCGTCCTGCTGCGCCGTCTGGTTCCCGAGGCGCGCGTGGCGGTCGCCCACGGGCAGATGGCGGAGCGCGAGCTGGAGAGCACGATGATGACCTTCCTGCGGGGCGATCACGACGTGCTGCTGTCGACCACCATCATCGAGAACGGCCTGGACATCCCGAAGGTGAACACCCTGGTGGTGAACCGGGCCGATCGCTTCGGATTGTCGCAGCTGTACCAGCTGCGCGGGCGGGTCGGGCGCTCGGAGCGGCGCGCCTTCGCCTACTTCCTCGTCCCGCCGCGCACCGTGCTGACGCCGGTGGCGCGGCGGCGGCTGAAGGCGCTGCAGGAGTTCAGCGACCTCGGCTCGGGCTTCCGCATCGCGGCGATGGACCTGGAGATACGCGGGGCGGGCAACTTCCTGGGGGCCGAGCAGCACGGCCACATCGCCGCCGTCGGCTTCGAGACCTACACGGCGCTGCTCGAGCGCACGGTGCAGGAGCTGAAGGGAGAGACGGTCCTGCCGGAGCTGCGCACCGCCCTGAACCTGAAGGTGGACGTCCGCATCCCGGACGAGTACCTGCCCGATTTCAACCAGAGGCTGTCGCTGTACAAGGCGGTCTCCTCGGCGCGCGACCGCGACGAGCTGGAGCGGATCCGCAGCGAGACGCGCGACAAGTACGGGGCGATCCCGCCGCAAGGGGAGCGGCTGTTCACCCTGGCGGCGCTCAAGCT
This sequence comes from Candidatus Polarisedimenticolia bacterium, assembly GCA_035764505.1. Classification (NCBI taxonomy): domain Bacteria; kingdom Pseudomonadati; phylum Acidobacteriota; class Candidatus Polarisedimenticolia; species Candidatus Polarisedimenticolia bacterium. The sequence goes on along the minus strand of DASTZC010000186.1, from coordinate 3,920 downwards.
CCTGGCGGAGAAGCTGCGGGTCGTCTCGGTGGATGCGGCGGGAGACAAGGTGGCGGTGCGCTTTGCCCCCGACTCCCCGGCGGCGCCGCAGCGGCTGATCGAGGTGGTGGCGAAATCGAAGAAGATGTCGCTGTCGCCGGAAGGGGTGGTGCGGATCGCCGTGAGCAGCGCGGAAGAGGAGCGGATCGCGGCGGTCCGTGATTTGTTGAAAGCCCTTCTTTGATGTGCTAGAGTCCGCCCAAGTGGCGCCTGCCTTAGAGCACCTGATCGCGCTCGAGTCGATGGAACAAGCCTCCCACGCGGGTCGGATCCAATGAAAGCGGCACCCCCTCATCGCTTCCGCACGTTCTTCGCGGTCCTCCTGCAGGCGGCCGTGGCCCTGGGCTGCTCGCGTGGCCGCGCCGAGGCGCCGGCGGTGACGCTCAACGGCGAAGGGATCCCTTACTCCGATTTCGAGTCGTACCTCAAGGCCAGCTTCGGGGAGGAGCCGCCGCAACGCGACGATGCCGAGACCCTGAGCCGCCTGCTGGACCAGTTCATCGAGGAACGGCTGCTGCTGCAGAAGGCGGAGCAGGAGCGGCTGTCGGTGGGTGAGGAGCAGGTCGACGCGTTCCTGTCCGGACTGGGGAGCGGCCCCGGCTCGGGGAAGAAAGAAGACGGCGGCCTGCGCGAGCAGGTGCGGCGCGATCTGCTGATCCAGGAGTTCAAGGACCGCGTCCTGCTGAAGGACCTGAAGGTGGCGCCGGAAGAAATCGAAGCCTATTTCCAGGGGCATCCCGCGGAGTTCCGGCAATCCCGGGTCATCGTCCTGCGCCAGATCCTCCTAGAGGAGGCGGCCGACGCGAAGCGGGTGGGCGACGAGCTGCGCACCGACCCGGCCCGCTTCGCGCTCCTCGCGCAGCGCGCCTCGCTGTCGCCCGACAAGGGGCAGCCCCGCTCCTTCGAGGAAGACGAGCTGCCGGCCGAGGTGCGTGAGGCGGTCGCCTCGCTCGCTCCCGGCCAGGTCAGCGGCCAGGTGGCGGGCGAAGGGAAGTTCCGCTTCTTCCAGGTGGTGGACCGGCAGGAGGCCAAGACCCAGAGCCTCGAGGAGGCGCGCCGGCGCATCGAGGTCCTGCTGATGCAGCAGAAGGCCGAGGCGGCGCTGGCTCAGGTGCTGCAGGAAGCCCGGCACGAGGCGAAGGTGGAGGTGCATCGCGCCAATCTGCCGTTCAAGTACCAGGGAGAGGTGGGAGGATGATGCGGCGTCTGCTCCGTCCGGCGGTGCTGGGGGCCCTGCTCGCGGGGGCGGCGGCCTGTCTTCCCGCGCGCGCCGAGATCGTCGAGGAGATCGTCGCCAAGGTGAACAACTCGATCATCACGCGCACCCAGTTCGAGGAGCGCCTGGCGCTGTACGAGGAGCAGCTGGGCCGGAAATATTCCGGCAGCGAGCTGGCAGCCAAGGTGGACGCCGCCTCCGACGAGCTGCTGCACAACATGATCATCGAGACGCTGCTGGTCCAGCGCGGCGACGTGCTTCTCGACATGGAGAAGGTGCGCAAGAACCTGCTGGATGACTTCAAGAAGCAGCAGAAGATCGCCTCCGACGACGAGCTCGACCGGCTCCTGAAGGAGCAGAACATGAGCCGCCAGGACCTGCTCGATGCGCTGACGCGGCTGTCGATCCCGCAGGAGATCATCAACTACGAGGTGCGCCGGAAGATCAGCGTCTCCGACAAGGACATGCAGGCCTACTACAACGAGCACCGCCAGGAGTTCGTCCGGCCCGAGCGGGTGCTGTTCCGTGAGATCGTGATCCTCTTCGAGGAAGGCAACAAGGCGGACGCCAAGGCGCGCGCCGAAGCGGCGCGGCGCGAGCTGGACTCCGGCGCCGATTTCGGCGAGGTGGCGGGCCGCGAGTCGGGGGTGTCGAGCAAGGAGCGGGGAGGCCTGGTTGGGCCGTTTGCCCACGGCGAGCTGCGCCCCGAGATCGAGAAGGTGGTCTTCTCCATCAAGCCCGGCGAGCTGGCCGGACCGATCGAGTCGACGCGCGCCTTCCACATCATCCGTCTGGAGACCCGCGAGCCCGAGGAGGTGACGCCCCTCGCCGACGCCAAGGAATCGATCACCGAGAAGGTGAGGGACACGCGCTTCAAGGAGAACCTCGAGACCTATCTCGAAGGCCTGTGGAAGGAAAACTACATCTACGTCTTTCCGCGCTACGGCGACTCGGAGTTCCGCCCGACGACGGATATTCCCGGGACCGAGCCGGAAAAGCCGGAGCCAGGGATCGAGCCGGAGAAGCCGACACCCGAGCCGGAGAAGCCGGAGAATTGACGCGAAGCCGCGCCTCTGGCGGAATTCGGAGCGCCTGTGCTAGACTCCGCGCACATCGGCACCTTCCAAGCGCAGGACCGTCGCATCCAAGAGAGGGACTCCGACGAGCCAATCGCCTGCAACCGCCGGACGGCCGCGCACGCCTTCGACCGGACCGGACGGATGTTTCCCGGAGGCGGCTCCAGAGAGGGAGAGCAACGTGAGAGGGCACCAAACCAAGCGAGGTGACGAGATGATCCACCGCAAGCTCATCCGTCCGAATCTGTCCGACTTGAAGGAGAAGATGACCGGGCCCCCGGCGGCGCACCGGCCGCCGCGCAAGCAGGCGCCGCCGGAGCAGACGAACGCGGAGGCTTTCTACTATCTCAAGCAGATGAACGCCAAGACCCAGATGGTCGTCGTGCTGAACGACGGCGAGCAGCTGCACGGCGTGATCGAGTGGTACGACAAGACCTGCATCAAGGTCAACCGGGACAACGCGCCGAACCTCCTGGTCAACAAGCACTCCATCAAATACATGTACAAGCTCGACGAGGCCTCCGGCTCGAAGGGCGAGTCGGACGAGGGTTACTGAGCCCTTGCCCAACCCGACGCTGGCCCTGACGATCGGCGATCCCGCGGGGATCGGCCCGGAGATCGCCGCCAAGTGCCTCGCCGATCTCGACGTCATCTCTTCCTGCCGTCTGGTGGTGGTGGGCGACGCCGAGCAGCTGCGCCGCACCGCCGCGCACCTGCGCATCAGCCTGCCTCAGAGCCTGCAGGTCTGGGACGGGCGCGCCGCGCTCGAAGGGGCGGGGCCGTTCCTGATGGATCTCGGCGAGCCCCCGGAGGCGATTCCGATGGGCTTCCCCAGCGCCGCCTCGGGAAACGCCGCCATGGCCTCGATCAAGAAAGCCGTATCGCTGGCCTGGGAGCGCAAGGTGGCCGGCATCGTGACCGGGCCGATCAGCAAGAAGGCGCTGTTCGAGGCGGGGATCGGCTCGACCGGGCACACCGAGATTCTTGCGCGCCTCACCGACTCGCCCCAGGTGGGAATGATGTTCGTCACGCCCGCCTTCCGGGTGGTGGTCCTCAGCCACCACGTCTCGCTGCGCAGCGCTCTGGAGCTGGTGACGCGCGACCGGCTGGCGGGGCTGATCCACTTCGCGGGGACCGAGTACCGCCGTCTGTTCCGCGACGAGCCGCGCATCGGCGTCGCGGGGCTCAATCCCCATGCCGGCGAGGACTCGCTGTTCGGCGAGGAGGAAGAGAAGGAGATCGTACCGGCCATCGAGAAGTGCCGCGAGGAGGGACTCGATGTCTGGGGACCTTACCCCGCCGACACCTTGTACCTGCGGGCCGCGCGCAAGGAGTTCAACCTGGTGGTGGCGCTGTACCATGACCAGGCGACGATCCCGGTGAAAGTCGCGGCCTTCGGCAAGGCGGCGGGCCTGACGCTCGGACTCCCCTTCATCCGGACCACCGTCGACCACGGCACCGCCTACGACATCGCGGGGCGCGGCACCGCCGATCCCTCCAGCCTCAACGCCGCCGTGGCCCTCGCGGTGCGCCTCACTTCCGGCAGCTGAATCACGGACGATCCGCCGCCTTTTCTGTTTCCCGCAATT
>DASTZC010000185.1 GCA_035764505.1 Candidatus Polarisedimenticolia bacterium | reverse complement strand
TCGATCGTGCCGCGCTCCCTCGGCGTCAACCCGCTGTTGACGATTTCCGCGCTCGCGGAGCGCGCGGCTGTTCTTCTCGCGGAGAAGCGAGGCTGGACCATCGACTACACGCTGCTCGCCTGAGCGATCGGACCGGCCCGAGCGCCGTGGCGGAAGAACGCGCCGGGAGCGTAATCGCCACGACCTGAAAAGGGAGGCTTGGGATGAAAAGTGGATCCGCCTGCCCTTAACCCCTTCCTTATTCCAATCTCCTATTGACTGGCGGGAGTCAGGACGGTATAGATCTGAGGCAAATCCCCTCTCTTGGATCTTGCCATGAGAACTTCGATTTTGCGTCTGCTGTTGGCGCTTCCTCTCGGGATGACGCTCCTCGCATCCCCAACCATGTCGGCGCCGGGGGATGGGATCTTCGGTCCTTACTATGACGTCACTTCAGGTCTCGCGGCCGTCTATTCCCTGGCGGTGGCGGACCTCAACTCGGATGCGAAACCAGACATCGTGGCGAGCGGGTACCAGGGCATTACAGTTCTTCTCGGCAATGGCGCCGGAACCTTCACCATGCCCCACGCTCCCTATCCTGCGGCCAACCCTGCGCAGATCGTGATTGCCGATCTGAATGGCGACGGAAAAATGGACCTGGCCGTGGCGGACACCATGTCTCCGCAAGGTGGAGGAGTTACAGTGTTCCTGGGTAATGGGGGCGGCACCTTCGCAGCCGGCGTCTTCAATCTGACCGGCACCGGCTACGTGTACAACCTCGCCGTCGCCGATTTCGACGACGACGGTGCGAAGGATCTCGCCACCACAAGCTTTGACAATGAGGTCTCCATCCGGCTCGGGCAGGGGAACGGGACGTTCGATCCGCCGATCAAGTTCACCGCGATCGATCTGCCCGAGGGAATCGTGGCTGCCGATTTCGACGAAGATGGCTGGCGGGATCTCGCGGTGGCGATGCGCACCGACGGAGAGGTGCGCGTCTTTCTCGGTAACGGCGACGGGACCTTCGACCTGCACGCCGTGCTGCGTGCCGGGCTTGGGCGCCCGAACCCGCTGGTGACCGGAGACTTCGATGGAGACGGGCACGCCGATCTTGCCCTCGGGGGCGACTCGGCCCGGCAGGTCAATGTGTTCCTGGGCATAGGGGATGGCGGGTTCCAGGATTTCATCGGCGCAAGGACAGTCCTTCCCAGTGGAACGCCGGTGTCACTGACAATCGGAGACTTCAACCGCGACGCAAAGGCTGACCTCGCCACGGCAGAGTATTTCAGCGCCGCCGCGGTTCTCCTCCTCGGCACCGGAAATGGCCGGTTCGCTCCACGGTCCGTTATTCAGGTGGGGACTATTCCTCAGGACGCCCCGCTCGCGGTCGGAAGTGGTGATTTCAATGCCGATGGCTGGGAAGACTTGGCCGTCGCCCTGGGCGGCGTATCCACCATCAAGATCCTCCTGAACCAACATCCTTTCCCCGGGGTCTGCAACGATGCCGACTCCGACGGTTTCGGTGTTCCGGGCGATCCCACCTGTCCGGTAGGGGCGATCGTCGACTGCAACGACGGTGACGCCGGAATCCATCCCGGCGCTCCGGAAATCTGTGACGGGATCGACAACGACTGCGATCTTCTCGAAGGCCTCGACGATGATCTGGATGGCTTCACGATATGCGCCGGGGATTGCAATGACCACGCGAGCAGCACCCGTCCAGGAGCCCGCGAGTTCTGTGATGGGGTGGATCAGGACTGTGACGGGACTCCGGATGTGCCCGGGGAGAACGCCAAGGACATGGCTTTCGGCGCCAACGGAACGTCGCTCTCCTGGACCGCCTCCTCAGGCTTTCAGGTCACGTACAATCTTTACCGGGGCAACTTTGGCTTTGGCTCTCCGCTCTACAACCATACCTGCTTCCAGTCCGCACTGGCGTCACCTTCCGGCTCCGATACGCAGACGCCGGCTCCGGGGCTGGGGTTCTACTACCTGGCCAGCGGACGCAATAGCTGCGGCGAAGGCACACTCGGCTCCAATTCCCTCGGAACCCCCCGGCCCGACGCCCTGCCCTGTCCCTGAGTTCCAACCGACTTGGTCGAAATTCGGGCGCCCATTTTTGTGCGACCCAGCCTGTGCTCCGACTAGGGCGCGACCCTCCGTCGGTGGTGGCCCGGAGGACAGGCGTCTCCCAGGGTCCGGCTGCCCGGGGCGCGTCTTGGCGTAATGATGGTAGAGCACGCCAGACCCAACCCAAAAAGCCAAGCCGAGAACCGCGAACAGAGTCTTGATCCGGATGGCTTGTGACCGAGTCATTTGCCTCCAGCGCGTCCGCCTCGGCATTCCCATAACCCCGATCGAAGCAGTCCAGCGTGGCGTACAGGGCAGGGGTCAGGGTCAGGCGTCGAGGCGATGCTTTTGGAGGCGGGTGTAGAGCTGGGAGCGGGTCAGGCCAAGCAGCCGGGCGGCTAGTGAGCGGTTGTTCTTGGCTTCCTTCAGCGCCTTCTCGATCAGGCCGCGCTCCACGGCGTCGAGGTTGACGCCGTCGGCGGGAAACTCCCCATCGACCGGCGTGCGCGAGGCGCGGGTGGTCTTGGTCCCGCGGATCGGCAGGTGCTCCTCGGTGATGAGGCCGCCGTCGCACAGGATCATGGCGCGCTCGAGCGCGTTGCGCAGCTCGCGCACGTTGCCGGGCCAGTCGTGCGCCAGCAGCGCCCGCGCCCCTTCACGCGAGATGCCGGCCGCCTTGCGGCCGATCGTGGCGCCGAGCTCCTCCAAAAACGCCTCGGCCATCGGCAGGATGTCGGAGCGGCGCTCGCGCAGCGGCGGCAGCGGGATCTCGAAGACGCGCAGCCGGTAATAGAGGTCCTCGCGGAATTCGCCGCGTCCCATGGCCGCCTCGAGATCGCGGTTGGTCGCCGCGACGATGCGTACGTCGGCCTTCAGCGGCCGCGTGCCGCCGAGGCGCTGGTACTCGCGCTCCTGCAGCACCCGCAGCAGCTTCGCCTGCACCGCCGGAGTCATCTCGCCCACCTCGTCAAGGAACAGCACGCCTCCCGCGGCCTGCTCGATGCGTCCCGGCCGCGACATCGTGGCCCCGGTGAACGCCCCCTTCTCGTGGCCGAACAATTCCGACTCCAACAGAGCTTCCGGGAGCGCGGCGCAGTTGAGCCCGACGAACGGCCCCGCGGACCGCGGCGAGCCGCGATGGACGAAGCGGGCGACGACCTCCTTGCCGGTGCCCGATTCTCCGGTCAGCAGCACCGTCGTCTCGGTGCGGGCCACCTTGGCCGCCTGTCCCAGGACCGCCTTCCAGCTCTTTGAGTCGCCGATCACCCGCCGGTAACCGAGCGTCGTCTCCAGCTCGTCCTTGAGATCGCGGACGCGCTCCTCGAGCCGCGTGGCGCGCTCGCGCTCCTCCGTCAAACGGCGCTCCTCCTCGGCGAGACGCTGGTGCGACAAGGCGAGGCTGACGTGATCCGCCGCGCGCCGCGCGATGATGACGTCCTCCTCGGAATACTGGTTGGGCGTGCGCGACACGATCAGCAGCCAGCTCGTCGTGCCATCGAGGCGCAGCGGGATTCCCATGAACGAGCGCATGCCGATCTGCAGGCACCCGGAGCGGGCGCCGCAAGGCTCGGGCTGGCTGTCCACGTCCGGGATCAGGATATGCTCCGGTGCGTCCGGGTGGGTCATGGGGCCGCCAGCCCCGAAGCGCTTCGGCATCCCGGGAACCGGCTCGCCGGAGGTTGCTTCCACCACCAGCTCGCCGCGATCGGGATCGAGAGTCGTCAGGATGAGCAGGTCGTGCGCCAGCACCGGGTGCACGATTTCCGACACGTGGTTGAAGATGCCGCGCACGTCCAGCGTGCGGGCCATCGCCGGCAGCAGCGAGTCGATGGCATCCAGGCGGCGCCGGCGAGCGACATCCAGGCTCCACAGCCGCTCGTGCTCCAGCGACAGGCTCAGGATGTCGGCGATCGCGCCGGCCGCCTTCTCGTCGCGCGGTGTGAACGCGCCCGGACGCGTCGAGATGAACCAGACTTCGCCGGCCAGCTTGCCGCCGCGCATCAGTGGGGCGCCCAGGCCGGATCGCACGCCGTCTTCCAGGATTTTCCGATCCATGGCGAACTCGGGGTCGAGCACCTCGCTCGCCTCGTCGATCCGCATGATCTTCCCCGGAGCCGGGCGCATCGAGGGTGAGAAATCCTCCAGCGGGGCCACCTCGGACGGGTCGGTCAGCTGCTTGTCGCCGGCCATGGCGTAGTTTCGCATCAGGTTGGGCGGCTCCAGCTTGCAGACCCCCATGGCCTCGAAGGAAAGAACTTCAGACGCCGCCTCGCTGACCTGGCTGAAGACTTCCTTCAGCTCCAGGGTCCCGGAGACGATGCGCGCGATGCGGCTCAAGGCCGCGGGCAGCGGATCGGCATGCGGAGCCTCCGCTCGCGGCAGGCCCCAAGGGGCTTCTTCCTTATTGTCCGTGGTGACAGGAGCGCCGTCGCTCAAGATTCCGGTCCTTCTCGCTCGCGATCCCGGGGATGATCGATATTGTAGCACGCGGCCGTTCAGCCTCTCCAGACGGTTTCTCATCAACTCGGCTCCCGGACCGATTGTTCCCGCTTCGCCCACTGATCGTCGGGCAGGCTCCAGCCGCCTCCCAGGGCCCGGTAGAGCTGTACCAGCACGGCGAGACGATCGTAGCGGGTCCTAGCCAGGGCGTTCTCGGCGGGGAAGAGCTGCCTTTGCGCCAGGAGCACCTCGAGATAGTCGGCCAGGCCGGACAAATAGCGCTCGTTCGCCAGCTCGACGGCCTGCTGGTAGGAGGCCACCGCATGGGTCTGCTCAGCCTCGACGCCGGCCAGCTCGCGGTAGGCCACCAGGGAGGTGGAGACCTCGCCGAAGGCGTTGGTGACGTCGCGCTCGTAGCGCACCTTGGCCTGCTCCCAGCGGGCCAGGGCGGCGCGATGCTGGTTCTTCAGGCGCCTTCCCTGGAACACCGGCGTCAGCAATCCGGCGCCGACCGACCAGGTCTTGCCTTTGCCGAACAGCTCCGAGACCTGCGGCGCCACGCCGCCGAAGACTCCCGTGAGACGGATCGTGGGGAACATCTCGGCGACCGCCACGCCGACCTCGGCGTTGGCGGCGACCAGCTCCTGCTCCGCCTGGCGCAGGTCGGGGCGGCGCTTCAGCAGGTCCGCCGGCAATCCGGCGGGAATCTCCGGAGGCAGGATCTGATCGTCGAGCGCCGCGCCCCGCGGCACGTCGCCGGGAGCGCGGCCGAGCAGCAAGGCGAGATGATTTTCCTCCGCCGCAATCTGGCGCCGAAGATCGGGAATGGTGGACAGCGTGGTGGAGAGCGATGCCGCGGCGCTGGACGTCTCGAGAGTCGACGCCGTCCCCGCCTCGTAGCGCCGCTGGAAAAGGTCGCGGGTTTCCTGGAAGGCCGCCGCGGTGCGCTCGGCAATCTCCAGCTCGGTATCCAGCGCGCGCAGCTGCAAGTAGCTCGCCGCCACGTCCGACACCAGCGACAGCATCACTCCACGGCGCGCTTCTTCGCTGGCCATGTACTGCGCCAGCGCCGCCTCGTTCAGCCGGCGGATGCGGCCCCAGAGATCGATCTCCCAGGAAAGCCCGAGATTGGCGGTGTAGAGGCCATCCGTCTCGGTGAACAGCGAGGTGAATTCCGATCCCTGGCCGTAGAGCCAGCCGGCCTGGCCCTGGATGGCAGGGAAGTACTCGGCACGGGCGATGCCGGCTCCAGCCCGCGCCTCGGCGACGCGCGCCGCGGCGAGGCGGATGTCGTAGCCGTTCTTGAGCGCCTCGTCGATCAGGGACTGCAAGATCTCGTCCGGGAAAATCTCCCACCAGGAGCGGTCCGCGAGGGAGCCCGCCTCCGCAGCGCCGGCGACGGGCGAGGTCTGCGTCGGCGTCCCGGGCGCCGCCTCTCCGCGGAAGGCTTCCGGGGTGGTGATCGGCGGCCGGCTGTAATTAGGTCCGACGGCGCAGCCCACGAGCAGGAGACTTCCGAGCAGAATCGCGACCATTCTCTTCATATTAATTACCTCCACCGGACCAGGCCGGCGCCGAGACCAGTCCCGCCGGCGCCGCTGCGGCTTCGCCTGCCTCCCGATCCAGCCGCTCGGCTTCGGCTTCCACCGGGCTGGGGGCGTGCTGTGCCGCGATCAACGAATAGAAGACCGGCACGACGAACAAAGTGAACAGGGTGCCCACCGCCATGCCGGCCACCAGGACGATGCCGATGCTGTTGCGCGCCTGGGCCCCGGGCCCGTGCACCAGCACCAGCGGGAAGTGCCCGAACACCGTGGCTGCCGAGGTCATCAGCACCGGACGCAGCCGCGTCGAGGCTGCCTCCCGCAATGCCGCCATCTTGGCGAGGCCGCGCGCCTGCAGCGTGTTGGCGAACTGCACGATCAGGATGCCGTTTTTCGCGATCAGCCCGACCAGCGTGATCAGCCCCACCTGCGAGTAGATGTTGATCGTGGTGAGATCCAGGAAGCTGAAGACCAGCGCGCCCGAGATCGCCAGCGGCACCGAGCCCAGCAGTACGATCAGCGGATCGCGGAAGCTCCTGAACTGCGCCGCCAGGACCAGATAGATGAGGATCACCGCGAAGCCGAGCGTCACGGTGAGCGCCGAGCCCTCGCGCCGGATCTGGCGCGACTCGCCGGCGTAGTCCATTCCGATCCCGGTGCCGCCGGCCGCGCCCGCGGCCGTCTCCAGGACGCGCAGCCCTTCCTCCTTGGTGATTCCGGGGCGCACGCCGCCGAACACGCGCACGGAGTTGCGCTGGCCGAAGCGGTTCAGGACCCGCGGAGCAGTGGCGGGCTCGATGTGCGTGAAGGTCGATACCGGCACCAGCTGGCCACCCGGCGTCTTGATCTTGAGGTCGAGCAGCGGCGCCAGGGTGGCGCGCCCTTCCTCGCCGATCTGCGGAATCACCTTGTAGCTCCGGTCGTGGAAGTTGAAGCGGTTGACGTAGGCCCCGCCCAGCAGCGTGCCGAGCTCGCGCCCTACCCCGGCCAGATCCAGCCCGAGGTCGGCCACCTGCTCGCGGTCGATGACCACGCGCGCCTCCGGAAGATCGATCTTCAGATCGGTGTCGACGTAGAGGAACTTGCCGCTCTTCCAGCCGGCGTCCAGCACGGCGCCCACGGATTCCAGCATCTGCTCGGGCGGCGCGTCGCTCTGCAGCACCAGCTCGACGTCGTACTGCCCCGGCGTCGGCAGGGGAGGATCCAGGCGGGGGAAGACGCGCAGGCCGGGGACCTGGGAGACGGTCTGGTAGACCTGTCCGTACATCTCCTCGGTGGAGCGCGACCGCTCCTTCCAGTCCTTCGCCACCATGCCGCCGAAGCCGCCCCACGACGAGGTCAGCGACCACATGAACTGCGCCTCCGGCAGCGCCGTGACGGCGCGGACGACCTTGCGCGACTCCGCGTCGACCGCCTTCAACGAAGCGTCGGGGGAGGCCTGGAAGAAGAAGCTGATGTGGCTCTGGTCTTCCACCGGGGCAAGCTCTTTGCGCGACAGCGAATACAGCGGCCAGGCGGCGGCCATGATCAGCAGCGCGGCCGCCACGATCGAGGCGCGCATCCCGAGCGCGCCATCCAGCATCTTCACGTAAATGCGCCGCACCGCCTCGAAGCCGTGATTGACCAGACGGGTCAGCCGCCCCTCCGCGCCGCGGGCGTGCACCAGCCGCGAGCTCATCACCGGCGACAGCGTCACCGCCACCAGCCCCGAGACCACGACCGCCGCGGCCAGCGTGATGGCGAATTCGAGGAACAGCGAGCCGGTCAGCCCCCCCTGGAAGCCGATCGGTGTGTAGACGGCGGCCAGCGTGATGGTCATGGCCAGGATGGGGCCGACCAGCTCGCGCGCCCCGATCAGGGCGGCCTGGATGCGCGTCTTGCCCTCGCGCACGTGGCGCTCGACGTTTTCCACCACCACGATGGCGTCGTCGACCACCAGCCCGACCGACAGCACGATGGCCAGGATCGTCAGGAGGTTGAGACTGAACCCGGCCGCGTACATCACGATCGCCGCGCCGACCAGCGACACCGGCATGGCGACGAGCGGCACCAGCGCCGTCCGGATCGATCCCATGAACAAAAAGACCGCCAGACCGACGATGAGCATCGTCTCCACGAGGGTCTTGGAGATCTCCTCGAGCGCGTTGCGCATGAACATCGTCCCGTCCCAGACCAGCCGCATCTCCAGGTCCTTCGGGAGCGTGGGGCGGATGCGCTCCATCTCGGCGCGCAGCCGGGAAGCCACATCCAGCTCGTTGGCCCCGACCAGGGGCCACACGCCGAGATAGACGCCTTCCGACTCGTTGTACTTCGCCACCAGGTCGGCCTCCTCGGAGCCCAGCTCCACCCGCGCCACGTCCTGCAGCCGCACGATGGCGCCGCCGCGATCGGCGACGATCAGGTTGGCGAACTCGTCCACCGAGCGCAGGTCGGTGTTGGCCAGCAGGTTGATCTGCACCTGGTTTCCCTTGGTCTGGCCGACCGCCGCGAGGTAGTTGTTGCGGCGCAGGGCGGCCTGCACGTCGCCGGGGGAGAGGTTGAGCGCCGCCAGGCGGTCGGGGTCGATCCAGATGCGCATCGCCAGCTGCCGCCCGCCCTCCGTGTTGGTGACCCGCTGCACGCCTTCGAGGGTGGCCAGCTGCGGCTGCACGGTGCGCAGCAGGTAATCGGTGATCTGCGGAACCGTGCGTTCCTTGGAGTTGAAGCTCAGATAGAAGGTGCCGTAGGGGCGGTCGGCGCGCTGCACCTCGACCGCCGGCGGCTCGGCTTCCGCCGGCAGCTCGGAGCGCACCTGCTGCAATCGGGCGGTGACCTCGGCCAGCGCCGCCGTGGAGCTGTGGTTCAGCTTGAGCCGGACCGTCACCGTGCTCACTCCGGCGCGGCTGCTCGATTCGACGTAGTCGACGCCGCCGATGGCCGAGACCGCCCGCTCGATCGGGGTGGTCAGGAAGCCGCGTACCGTCTCGGCGCTGGCGCCGTAGTAGACGGTCGTGATGACCACCGACGAGCTCTCGATCTGCGGGTACTGCTGGATCGGCAGCGTCGAGAGCGCCCGCCAGCCGACCAGGACGAGGACCAGGTTGACGACAGCGGCGAGAACCGGGTGCTTGATGAAGATGTCGGTGAAGTTGCGCATGATCCCTCCCGTCAGTTCTTGGTCGTGGAGACGGACGCGGGGTCCTCGACCACGGCCACGAGCAGCGATTCGCGCAATTTGAACGATCCGCCCGCCGCCACCTGCTCGCCCGCGGCGAGCCCCTTCTGGATCAGGACCTGGTCGCCCAGACCCGGACCGCTTTCGACCTGGCGGGCCCGCGCCCGCATCTTTCCCTTGTCGTCCGGGGCGATGACGAAGACCTGCTCGCCCGCCGGTCCGCGCCGCAGCGCGCTCGCCGGGATCGAGATGGCCTGAATCGGCTCGCCGATCGGGACCTGGACCCGCACCGAGGCTCCCGGCAGCGGCCCGCCCGGGCTCATCCGGAAGCGGGCCCGCACCATGGCGTTGCGCGTGGCCGGGTCGACGCGCGCGTCGATCGCGACGATGCGTGCCGTGATGGGGGATGCGGCGCCGTCGGCCAGCACCTCGACCGGGTCGCCTTCGTGCAATCCGGCGGCGACCTGCTGCGCTACCGTGAAATCGATGTTGGCGTGCTCGTCGACCGCCTGCAGCGTCGTCAGCACGGTGCCTTCCTCGAGGTATTGCCCGGTATGGAGGTCGGCGATGCCGACCCGCGAGCGGAACGGCGCGCGGATCGTCTTGCGCGCGATGATTGCTCTGGTGCGCGCGATCTGCGCCAGCGCCACGTCGCGCTCGGCCAGCGCCCGATCCACCTCGGTCCGCGAGACCGCGCCGGTCTCTCCGGCCCGCTGCACGCGCTCCAGCACCGTCTGGGCCAGCGAGGCCTGGGCCTGCTGGGCCTGGAGGTCCGCCTCCTCGACCGAGACGTCCAGCGCCACCAGCACCCGTCCGGTCTCGACGATCTCGCCGGGCACCAGTCCCACCTGGCGCACGGTGCCGGGCAGCTCGTTGCGCAAGGTGATCGATTGCAGCGCCAGCACCGTTCCGATCGACGTGGTGGTCCGGAGGTGCTCGACCTCCTTGGCGACGGCGACGGTGACCGCCTCCATCGGCTCGGGTTGACTCGCGGTCTCGGCGGCCGAGGCCTGGTCCGAAGCGAGCTTCCAGACCGTGAGCGCCCCGGCGGTCCCCAGGACGATCAGCAGCAGCATTGAAGAACCCAGCCAGCGATGTCTCATTGATGAATCCCTTTCGAAATCGATCCGTTCGTTCAAGCGACTCGGGTGACCCAACTCCAAGAAGCGTGCCACGCCGCCGGACGTGCCTGATGCCTCCCGCAAAGTATCTAAAGCGCGCGACTTGGCGGTCCGGCAGGACGGCAGCACGGCACCGCCGTCAGCGGGGGCCTGTTTGTCGATCGATGAGCAGACTGTCGATATCTGAGCAGGTGGCCGGAACGCTTCGGCCTGCTGAGGCAACCGCAATCCTTGTTTCGCCCTCCTCTAATTAGTAGCCGCGCTCACCGGCCCCCTTGATCACGTTCCGGTCGCCGGCAGCTCGATCGGACGGCCCCCGTCATGTCCCGGCCGCCGGCAGCTCGATCAGGCCGTCCCGCGATCCGCCAAGTCCCCGCCTGTCCTCGAGCCAGGCTGCCCGATCGCCCGAGTCCACTAGCTCGACGGACGGGCGAACCGGGTTTCGACATCCCGCGACCGGTTTCCCGGGATCGCGCAGCCTCTCAGAAGCGTGAATGCGCACGATTTTCCGCACCTGTTCGAAAGTAGACAGGTCCGCGGCGTCGTGAGCGACTCCCTCCTCATCGACCGCAACTCCCGCCGTCACCAACGCTTCCAGTCCTTCAAAGCAGTCAAAAATCTGGTTGGCACGCGGCGTGAAATACGGGCAATGGCACGCCGAGGAAGGAGACGGACATGTCGCAGCGCAACGTGGAGATCGTGATTGGCAAGCTGGCTACCGACGAGGAGTTTCGCCGGCGCTTCGAGGCCGGCAGGGAAGAAACGCTGCTCGAGCTGACCTACACGGGGATGCATTTGACGCCCGTGGAGCTGCGCGCGCTGCTGGACCTGGATTCCGGCGCGTGCCGGCTATTCGCGAAGCGCCTCGATGCGCGCCTTCAGAAGGTCAGTCTCCGGAAGACCGCATCTTGAGACGGGCGGGCCGGCCGATTCGTCCTGGCCGGCTCGATTGAAAAGGGAAGGAGGATGGGGAAATGCCTTGGCTGCCGACCGTTGGTCTACTGGCTTCATTCGGGATGATGCTGGCGGGTTTCCTGCTGATGCTCGACGCAGGGGCCTACCTGGTCCGCAAGCTGCGTGAGGAGGATCGCGCATGATGCACACTTCGCTTCGTCTCCTGTGGTCTTACCGGCGGAAGAACTGGTCCACGGATGGCGCCGGCATGCCTGGCGGTGTGGCTCCTGATCGCCGCCAGAGAGCCGACGCAGGTCGACCGCGACGCCTTCCCGAGCCCCGGCGAAGGCGCCTGCTGCGTCGATTGGCAGTCCGGCCCGCTTGAACGTCATCCCTGGCGCAGCGCCATCGTGAACGCCGCAGCGGCCGTAAGCGCGGCCGCCGTGCGCACCTGGTTCCACCGCGTCCCTTCCTCCAGGTAGACCTCGCTTCAGACGGTCAACGCATAATTCACGATGACAATCAGCTCACGAAGCTTGGAGGGTAAGGGCGTCGACAGTGTCAATGGGGTCGCCAAGGCCACACCGTTCACCGACGCGGCGAGCAAGCCCGACAGGTCGGGTTCCGATGGAGGGTTGAGGGTCAAAGAACTCCCACCAACGGTCAGCGAATAGTTCTGCGGTGCCCCGTCGACGCGGGCAATCAGGCGCGTGGCGCTGATGGCCGCTGCGTGTCCGCTGGTGAAATAGGGCAAGTCCTCAGCCGACAGCTCCAAGGTGGCGCTGCCGGAGCTGGTCAGGCGGCTCCAGAAGTCGGGCCTGTCCCTGCGCAGGTCGAAAGCCTGGAAAAGGCCGGTGCGCCCGGTCTTCAGGGCTAGAACGTTCAGTCGCTCGCGCAATGTGCTTTCCGCCAGGGTACGCAACGCTCCGCCCCCGTCAAGAGCCTTCAGGCGGAAATGGAATACCACGTCGGGTATCGTCGAATAGTCGATTGGCCTAACGGTACGCGGGAACTCGAGGACGTAGGTGCCGATGACCCCGCTTCCCTCCAAGGGCAGGTATCGATCGTCATCGAAGCTCATAAGATGCAGCCCGGGATCGTCCTGACAACGGCTGAACGCGATGGATTGAACCGCGCCGACGTTGTAGCGGAACCGAGTGTCGCCGGCCGGATCCTCGGAATAGGCCTCGACGTCGTTCGCAGCGCCCACCTTGCGGCCGGTCTCCACGCGAATCCGGTTGGAGGTCTGCGTGAGCTTCAGCGGCACCGAGCTGTAGGGACCGGCCACGCATGGCACCGTGATGCTCAGGGCCTTGATGCGGCGGAAGTAATGGCCGGGGTGGTCGAGATCGAAAATGGCTTCCGGCAGCTGAACTACGCAGCGACCGGACGTGCGCAGCTCCAGTAACGCGATGGGGTCGAGTCTCGCCAGCGAAATGTGCGTGGTCAATTCCATCTCGCGGACATTGCGCCGGAGATAGGCAGCATCCATGCGGCGCAGATCCGCGATGAGGTTTTCCGCCGCGAGAAGCCCGCGACGTGTATCGTTCCACTGGCCTGCGCGAACGAAAGATTCGCTCGTGCCCATGTCGAAGTTATAGCAGCGCTGCGTCGCCAGCGCTGACTCATTGGCCAGGTTATGAATCTGGCGCGAGAGTCCGCGCAGGTCGCCGGCAAGCGAGTCGAAGAGCTCTCGCTTCGAGAACTTGGCCTGGTGATACATGAGCTCGGCGGCATTCTGTAGCTGGCGCACGCCATGCACGCGCTCTTGCTCCTCGGCAATCTTCTTGCGTATTTCCCCAATTTTCATTTCGATGTCCAGACGCTCCTTTTCGCGCAGGGCAACTCTTGAAGAATTCTCCCAATCCTCCTGTCGTATCAGGTAGGTGCCTTGCTGGTTCAACATGCTTCCCGACTTGTCCAGGGCTTGAGCCGCGGCGTTGACGGCGCCGACCATCGCCTGGCTGGCAGCCTCGGATAGTTGGTCGCCGCCAATCTGGGCATTCGCCGTGGGCGAGCCGCCAAATCCAGCGGCCCCGACCATGAACTTGGGAACTGCAGCGAGTCCGGCTGCGGCAACATGACCGACCACCATCAATGCCTGCAAGCCCACGGAGGTTCCAAAGCATGCGGCTGCAGCGATCTCCCAGGCGTTCATGTAGGGTCTGCCGGCATAGAACAGCTGAGTTTCTTCGTGCATCTGGCGGGCCTTCCGCGCCGATTCGATGGCTTGTGCCGCCGCAAGCCGCTCCTGTTTCAACGCCTCGGTCTGCTCCTTCAGAAGCTGCTTTTCGTGCTCCGTCCTGAGGCGTTGCAGACCCTCGCCGTCGCCCGCGATGATCGCTTGTTCCAGCTTTTGCGAGAGGCTCGCGGCAAGCTCGGCCAGCTCGAGACTGTGCCGCACCATCACACGAAAGCGGTAAGGGGGCCGGGGCGCGCTCAGATTGGAGAGGATAGCGGAGATCGACAGGCCCGAGGCGACGGCCTGAATCAACGCCTCTACCGACAGAGGCGGAGCGAAGAGCGACAATTCACGCTCGACGCCGTCGATCGTCCGGCTGTTGCGCAGGTTGAACTGGCGCTCCTCGAGCTCGTCCCACAGCTCGTAGAGCTTTTCGCTGGGTGGAATACAGAAGTACAGGCTTTCCAGGGATAGAGGTAGCGGGGGAAGCTCGGCGCCGCCGTGCGGCAACACGGAGAGATCGGGCAGAAGGTTCTCAAGACGGCACAAGGCATTGCCAAAGAGATCGAGTCGAGCCTCGAGCTGGTTGTAGGTCTCCGGAGGCACCTCGACCGCGGGCGGGACGATCTGGGGCCGAGGGCCGAGGAGGCGCTCCGCTTGAGAATAATCGAGCGCCGCCATCACGAGGTCTTCGAGCTGGTCGCGGCGAAAGTACGCGTTGGCGCGACCGATGTGCAGTTTGGCGGCTAGAAACACAATCGCCTGCTGGAACTTGATGGTCTGCGATCGAGCGACCAGGTAGGGCTTGAAAGGACTGCGTCGCCATTCAAGTACCGAGGCGGCCAGCTCGGTCTCGACGGTGCCATTCGGATCATGGGCGAGCCTGTCCATGATCGCGTTTACCGACTGCAGCGTGTATTCGGCCGGATCGCGAAGGTAGAAGGGCTTGGTGTTCCAGTACCGCTGAGGAGATGGATCATTGGATGAGCCCCGGCTGTCGAACATGTAGCGAAGCCATTTCTCGGCTGCATCGAAGTCGGGCA
Source organism: Candidatus Polarisedimenticolia bacterium (assembly GCA_035764505.1). Lineage (NCBI taxonomy): Bacteria > Pseudomonadati > Acidobacteriota > Candidatus Polarisedimenticolia > Candidatus Polarisedimenticolia bacterium. Next base: position 7,685 of record DASTZC010000185.1, on the reverse strand, counting down.
CGTCGTCTTCATCCATCAGCTTTGTCGTGATCATGTGCGGCGCGTGGAAGGCAAGCTCGAAGTTGACGTCCGCGTAGGCGCTGCCGCGATCGAACTCCATCTCCTCTCTGGGATAGGGAGGCAGGACGACGGGGGAGGGAGCATATCCCGTCACCGGGTCCTCGAAAGTGAAGCTGCCGACCTCCAGCTGTGTCTTGCGGGCGAGGAGCGCGGGGATTCCGCCCTGGAAAAAACGCTCGCGAAGGTAACAGGCATTAGGATGATAGAAGTTGCGCACGACGATGCCAGGCTGCGTGCCTTTGTAGGTATCGAACTCCTGATGGATCCGGGCAAGCTCCTTGTCGGCCCCGAACTGGTCAAGCACCGCCTGCTTTTCCAGGTCGGTCTGAGCGGACGCCAATAGTTGCAGATACTTCGTCACGAGGGCGATGAAATCGACGAGCAGCTGGCGGATGTTCGAAAAGGTCTTGACCGTATCGCGTGCCCCGGTTTCGGGATTCATGGCGCCATAGAAGCCGGGAGTCAGCACGTATCCGTGGCGGTTGTCCTCGAAAAAGAAGGGCATGAAGGTTCCGAAGACGAGAGGCGTCAGATCGCTGTGAGGGTTCTGCATCCCGATCAGCAAAGTGGTTATCAGTTTGTCTATCTCCGACGCCTGAAATGGATACGTCACCCTGAAAATGGCGGGGGTCTGGCCGAAGGTCTTGCCGAACAGCGTCTCGTATTTGGCGCCGGTGAATACGGTCTCCCAGGCGAGAGAATGGTCATTAACCTCATCGTGCTCGACCAGCCGCTGCGCACGGCGTTCCGTATCCTGAAATTTGGGTGAGAAGGAGAAGATCCCCTGGCTCGCGGGACGCATCTCGGGATAACCCTTGCAGCCCGTGAGAAGAAAGCTGCCGATGCGATAGAGATTGGAGCTCCACTCAAAATGGACGTCGATGGTGAAGTACTCTGGATCCGGAGAGACCGTCAGGACGACTCTCTTGGTGTCGACGGACTGTTCCATCTTAGTTGTTGTGATCGGATCCGCCGAAACGCGTCTCGGTAGCCACTTTTTGCCAGTGTACTCACTGACAGCGAGGCTAATCTCGGTAAAGCGCTTGGACTTGGGCAAGTCCTGTTCACCGCTGCCGGGCTGAGGATAGGTCGCCTGTTGCTGGTCGTCGCCTTTTTCCAGGAAGATCGCCCAGGCAAGGTAGAGTCGCTTGTTGCGGAAGAATGCGATGAGGTGCTCGCCGGTGATGTCCAGGTCGATCTTGCGCCAGGGTGTCCACGCAAGCTCGGCCTGCAGAGTGCGATGGAAATAGGTGCGCGGGTCGCCGCCCTTGGTGGCAGCGAAGACGTGCAGATTCTGCGAATCGAAATCGTAGCAGGTGGCGAGGACGTCGAGGAAGGCAATCTGCTCCAAACGGTCCAGGTAGCCCTCGAAGGCCGCGGAGATGTTCTCGTCATTCATCTCGTTCTGCAGCAGCGCATTCTCGAAATCGACGAATGCTTCGGTCTTGTCGTCACGCCACGGGGGCCGGAGATAGTACTCGGCTTCGACGAATACCTTTTTTGCCACCTCCGCAACTCGGAAATTCTTCATCGACTCCCAGCAACCCCAATCCGAGTCGCCGTCGAGATCGGCTACCGCCGTGGGCTCCAGGCCCTCGATACAGCGACGGATGAACAGCTGTAAGGTGGAGTGGGCGTGAACCAGTCGTGACGAGGGCATCTTCGCCGACCATTCGGTGTCGGTGAGGAAATGGTCGTAGAGGTCGGCCTTGCCGTGCAAGGCTGGATTAGCGGCGAGCAGATAGGCGACCAGGGCATCGCGCTTGCGCTCGCGGATGGGATCCATGATCCCCTTGAGCGCGCCCAGCCAATCCGCCTGACTGTAGCGGGAGCGGAGCAGGCGGCGCGCGTTTCGGCTGTCGGCAGCGGTGAGGTTGTCGGAGCAGTAAGCCAGCAGCTCGGTGAGAGGAACGCCCAGCTGGTGCATCAGACCGATGGCGTTTTCGGTCGACCTCCACGTCGACGGACGCCGGTAGTCGGCCAGAACCCATGCCAGTTGTCCATCGATGTCGCCCAGAGGGGGGCGGGGCCATCCGCTCAAGAGCGAAAGAGCATCGAGCAGCGGCCCCTTTGCCGGCCCCATGCCGAGAGACAAGGTGAAGACCGACATCGCCGAGACGGTTTGATCGGGCTGCCCCGGAACGCTCGTCGCCGGATATCGCTTGATGAGGGCGAAGGCATCGGCAAGCGACAGCCAATCCGCCAGAGCGACCGAAGAGGCGGCCGGCGCGGGACTGGGACCCTCGAACGGCATTCCGTCCAACGCCGACCAGCCCAGCGCAGCGGCATTTTTCAGCATGAAATCCACGGTCTCGGGGCCCGGATCGAACGGGGCGATCAAGCCGGCAACGGAATAGGCCAGGCGAAGGGCACGATAGAGATCGGGTGTGCCCGCTGGGCTCAAACCGACACTGCCATCGGCCAGGACACCATCGGTCAGGAGACCGACCAAGGGAGTGGGGACGGTGGCGATCACAAGGTTTACACCGCGCAGCAACACGTCCCCCATCTCGCCGCTGACCCGTAGCATCGCGGTCAGAGCCCCGCCGGCGGCAAGGAAAGCCGCCTCTTGACGTGCGCTGTTGCACAGCCCTTGCATCAGAGACTTCAGCAGCGCTTTCCGAGGAACATCGTCGCCGGGAGAGGCGACCACCGCGTCGATGGCAGCCTTGATTGCGGCGACATCGACTCTCGTGGACAAAGGACCATCGATCACTGCCTTGGCCGCCATGCCCATGGCAGCGGTAGGCGTGTCCGTCCGGATCAGGTCGCTCAGCGCGGCGATCCCTGCGGGTTCGAGCAGCGGTTGCTTCTGGAGCAGCGACTCGAAAGCGCCGATCTGCTCGAAGGCCGTGAGCCCGTCATCGTAAGATGTGCGATTGGCTTCGGCCGCCGCCACGAGCGCCGTGCGGATTCCCTGCAGTACCGGCGTGATCGCCACCTCGGCAAGATCCAGTGCGGCCAGATCGGCGGCGCGCCGCGAAAGGCGGTACTCGAGCTCGGCTACGGTCACGCCCGTCGCGGCGACGCGGCGGGCCGAATCGACGAGCTTCGACAGATTGAAGACGTTGGCGAGCGGGTCGATGGCGCAGAGCCGCTCCATCCCCAGGTAGTCGGCCACCCGGAGGCCGAGCGCCCGCGCCAGGCCGAGGCGGCCATAGATTGCTGCCAGCGTGAGGGAGGTGAGCGGCGGATTGATACCCAGAAGTCCCGTGACGCCGAGGTGATCGAGAAGGAGCTGCAGATCCAAGGCGGTGACGCCAAACGCAAGCGCCAGGTCGGAGGCCACCGTCGAGAGACGCTGTCCGCTGCCCGGAACGGCGATTTCCGCTGCCTCGTTGGCCGCTATGGCCGCGGGGGTGAGCCCCGGATCCAGCGCTCCGGTGGCGGCGGAATTCTGGAACAGGAGGGCATGCTCGGAAGGAGCTCCATCGGTCGGAATGCGGTCCAGCCAGGTGATGAGACGTCCGACCTCCACCTTCAGCTCCGCGGCGAGTCGCTGCAGCTCCGGTAGGACCTGAAGCGCATCGCTGCCCAGGTCGGAACCTCCCAGGCGCGGGGCGGAAGCCAGCCGGTCGACGTCGCGCGAGCTCAACCCGCTTCGCCGGGAAAGGCGCAATTCTCGATGGATGCGGTCCAGCACGGTGTCGTCGAGATTGACGATCTCCTTTGCCGACAGGTTGCAGGTGTTGTCCAGGTGCCGGATGAAGAGGTCGGCGCCGCTGCGCACCCACGCGCCCTCGAGAAGGGACTCGACCTCCGCGAAAGAGAGGCCGGTGCGGGAGATGAACACGTCCAGCATGCGCATCGAGTTGGCGGCCACCGGCCCCGCCACGCCCCATATGGCAGGCTGATCGGCCACCGAGGCCGAGAAGATGAGGATGCGCTCGGACGCCGCAAGGCCCAGGGCCTCGCCCGCGATGAGGTCGGGGCTGGGCGATCCGCCTGCCGCCAGCGCGCGCATCAGCTGCGCCCGCTCCACGCCCGCGGCGCTCAGAAAGGCGCGGGTTTCCGCATGGAAGAGATCGAACGGCAGGCCGAAAGCGGCCTTACCGGCAGCCAGAGGCGCGTAGGCCGCGGTGTTGACGTATTCCGGCGAGGCAGCTCGTTCCTCCGGGGTGCCGTGGGTCTGGCGCAGGCGCCGCAGCTTCCAGTTGGGCGCCGGGCCGTCGACGGCAACCGTGATTCCCTTGTCACGCAGCATGAAGCGGTTGGCATCGTAGGGCCCGTAGATCAGGGCATTGTCCCCTACCTCATATCCAGCGGCACGAGTCGCGGCCAGGATGCCTGCTGAAGCCTTGCCCGCCGCCACCGCGCCGGTGAATGAGAATCCGGGATCGGGCGCGACCTCCTCCTCCATCAGCTCGCAGACGATGTCGATGTGCGGCACCGGCACCTCGGCGTTTTCGCAGTTCAGGTCGATCTCTCCGAGATCCGGGCGGCGGGCGAAGAGAACGTCTTTGGCCGTCTTGGTGCTGGGTCCCGGCGGCAGCGTCGTGTTGCGCACCAGCCGATTGCGCAGAAATCGCATCCCGTCGGCAAAATAGGCGGCCGGGCCGTAGATCGAACGGCAATGCTTGCAGGCGCAGACGTCGGTCGAGCCGAACAGCGACTTCAGATCCGGCTGCTCGGCGACGATGCTTTCGATCTTCTTGGAGAGCGCCTGTGACGACTTGCTTTGCAGCGCTGGTGGCAAGGTCTGGGTGCGAAGGTTGGTGGCAAACATCACCGCAGCCAGGTTCTGATTGGCTGCAGTCTCGAAGACCTTGGCCGCGTCGGCAGCGCTCATGCCGGCGCTGCGACGCGCCTCGGTCACGAAACGGCTCTTGCCGGCAGCCACGATATCGGCCGAGGCCTTGTAGCCCGCCGTTACCAGGCCTTCGGTCTTGCGGTAGTCCCCGGTAAGACGAAAGATGCGCTGCAGTTTCTCGACCTCTGCGATGACCTCGGTCCCGACGTTCCTGGACTCGACTCCCGCGGATTTCAGAAACGGCTGCAGCTTGTGTCGAGACAGCTCGAAATCGGGGTGGGCGTCGAAAAACGCGACCACCTTCTCGGGGCTCGATACGGCCTTGGGTTTGCGGCGGGCGAGCTGCGCGGAGAAGGCCGTCGTGGGGAAGCGCTTTTCGAAGCGCCGGACGATCAAGGAGGCCTGACGGCGTACCAGCTTGGGGTCGAGCGGCTTGCCCTTCATGCGAGCGTTGCCGCGATCGAGCAGCTTGGACCAGTCCTTGCGCTCGAGCCGGGCCAGCTTGCGCACCTTGTCGGGAGTGTCGGCGTCGAAGCTCTGGGCCACCTCTTCGATCAAGCCGGTGTTGAGGCCAAGCAAATCGGCCAATTGCATCCGGGCGGTCGCTGCTCGTTTTTTAGCGGGCGAGAAGAGGTCTCGAACATCCAGCCGCTCGAACAGCCCGGGCAAGTCCGCCAGATCGTGAGGACCGAGCACCGAGAGCAGCTCCTGAGCCTTGCCATCCGCAAGCAGGTCATCGAGCATGTCCAGCACGCGCCTTGGCATCTCTTGTTGAACGTAAGCCAGAGCATCCTTGCGCCAGTGCTGCAAGCGCTTGTGGATCGCGCTGCTTTGCTTGAGCAGACTGGACTGGACCAGATGTCTGCGCACGGCACGCTGCAGGGCGGTCTTGGAGGCATCGGGCTCGAGCAGGACGGCTTCGTAGAGCACGGCCCGTGTGCTGGTGCCGAGATCCACCGGGGTGAGCACGGCGCGTGGTCGGCCCGGACCTATGCCAAACAGCCCATCTTCGCGAAGAAGGGCATAGAAGTATTCGGCGGGAAGCTTCGTCTCCTGCTCCAGGCGATGCGCAACGACGAAATGACCCAGCCGGTCAAACGTAACGCCGCTCTCGCGGGCGAGGAAATCCCCTTCGTCCGAAGCCGGATTGGCGCCGATATCGGAAACCGGCACTCTGCCGACAAGAGGCGCGAGCTCGTTGCCGATACGTGCAAACTCCGATGGCACGGCATCATCGGGTAAAGTCACCGTCGCGTGGATGCGAGCTTCCACTCCAGCATTCATCGCCAGGTCGCGGCTCGTGGGTGCCCGCAGCAACGTCTTGCCGTCCGCTGTCAGGACACGAACCCCAACATCGGCCGTCCTTTTCTCGGCCAGCACCGCGTCAGCCGCCCGGTAGCCGATGCGGTAGCGGCCCTGCGCATCTGTGCGCCCCTCGCCGAGCACCTGCTCACCGCGAAAGTCACGGTCGATGGCGACGACGCACAGGTCCGGGACGGGTGTGCCATCGGCAAGGCTCACCACGCCGTGAACGAAGCGTGGCAGGTTTCTGGAATCGGCCCAGAGCTTCTTCAGGGCTTTGACGTCCAGATCAGCGGTTGGTGGCAGCCTGTGCCGCTCCTTCCAGCGAGCCACTGCCCCGGCCGTTGTGGAACCGAAGCGTTGCTCACGCAGCTCTCTCGACCCGATGGACAAGCCGAGCTCCATCAGGATGGTCTGTGCCTGAGCTACATCCTTCCCCTGGGACTCCGGATACAAAGGAACCTGGAACTCGGTCCGTGATCTGCTCATCGAGGAACCCTCCCGCTCAAATCCGGCTCAGCCCGAAGTCACCTGGGGAACGTTTGCAGAGGAAAGTGCCGCTAGACCTAAACCGGCGCGGCTATGTTCGGCGGACGTTGGAAAACACGTTATCAGTGTTCATTGAACTGCCTTCATGGGGACAGGGCTGCTTCTCTAGCTCACTTCTTCATTGGAACATGGACCACGTCTATTCTTCCTTTCAGAGAAGGATCGTTGTCGAATAGCTTTTTCAAGGCGCGTGTTGCATTCTCGCCAGATACGCGCCACTCAATTCGGGCACCGGTTCCTTCTGCGACCTTCACCTGGGCTCGGGCTTGGTCCAGGATCTTCTCGGCTCGATCGACTAAGTGCTCAAGATCTCTGAAGTCACCCTTATTCATATTCTCGTAGGCTCTGGCGAACCGCCCTTCATCCCCCAAGTGCTTGGCTTCCACCAGTGTCCCTGGCTTTCCGCCCTTTCCATGCTCGTACGCGTCGAAGGAACGACCTTTTACGTAATAGGACTTCTTGGGGTTTTGCCCGGTAACTTGTTTTTGGTACTTGGCTTGTTCAGGTTTCATATTCTCGCCAGCCGTGAAGTCGTCTAGTAGTTGACCTGGTTCTTTGGGTTTTGGCGGTGTTGGCTTGGTGGAACCGCCGCTGACACCGGTGCTTGTCACCGAACCGATCTTGGCAACAGTAGTAGCACCGGCCGATGGGGCAGCGACACCAGCAGCGGGTACTTGCAGAACGACACCCTCGGGGGTTGCCAGTGCGCCACCCGTGGGAATGCCGCAAGCTTCTCCCATTCCCGGGAAGAGAAACAGGACAATAGTGGCGATATCTCGCAGCTGCTGCTTATGCTCTTCCTTGGTCACATACGCGTCGTCCGGTTTGTTGATGCCCATGAGCTTGTCCACAGCCTTTTGCGCCGCCTTATCCATCATTCCATTTGGCATGAAAGTGCGCTTCACAGGGTCAACCGTAATGGACATAGCCTTGTCCAACATTCCACGACCGAATTGTGAGGGAGTCTGGCCAGTTGCGATGGTAAAGCTGGTGCTTGCAATAGCACCAGCCTTTGCAAAAAACC
>DASTZC010000184.1 GCA_035764505.1 Candidatus Polarisedimenticolia bacterium | reverse complement strand
CAACGAGACGGTGGCGGTGGTGGTGAACGATCCGCGCTACGCGGCGGGAGCGACCTGCTCCCCGACGGGTAACGCGGGGGCCCCCGACGTCATCCAGATCAATGCCTGGTCGAACTCGGAGCCGTTCCCCGGCGAGGTCATCTCCCTGACCGAGACGGGCAACGCCACCGGGATCTTCCGCGGCAACGTTCCGGTCTCCGGAGTCTTCAACGCCACCGGCTCCGTGTTCACGGTGCCCGGCCAGGAGACCAACCTGTTCTTCGCGTACGAGGACAACCGCTGCGATTCCAACGAGAACCACCAGGCCGGCCAGAGCGATTTCGACAACCTGGACGGCGACGGAATCCAGGCGGCATCCGGCCGGGACGGCATCTGCGGTACGGATGACGACATCCCCGGCCTGTTCGGAGCCGATGGTCTGTGCGGTTTCAACCCCAGCACTAACGCCATCGACGATACCGGCGACAACTGCGCGCTGGTGTACAACAACCTCCAGACCGACGCGGACGGCGACAAGGTGGGCGGCAACGACACCGCGACCGGCGTCTACTTCGGCTGCGACAACTGCCCGCTGCGCTACAACCCGGACCAGGCCGACGGTGACCTGGACGGCGTGGGCGACGCGTGCGACTGGGACGACGTCGACAACGACGGCGTCATCAACAGCGTGGACAACTGCCCCGACTGGGCCAACCCAGGGCAGGCGGTGTCCAACGGCGCCCCGCCGCGCGGCGAAGACTGCGACGGTGACGGTGCCGGAAGCGAGCCGCCGGATGACCTCGACGGCATCCCGACGGTTTCCGACAACTGTCTGAGCGTGTCGAACGCGGGCCAGGCCGATACCGACGGTCCCGCGGGCGGCTTCGTGCAGGCCCTCGGCGACGCGTGCGACGGCGACTGCGTCGGCGCCTGCGTGGCCGGTCCGACCCCCGGCAAGCGCTGCACCTTCACGGTGGAGTGTGGTGCCGGCGGCACCTGCGGCGGCCGCGTCTGCTCGAGCGTCGACGATGATGCCGACATCGACCAGATCACCGACTCGCTGGACAACTGCCCCATAACCAACAACCCGACGATCCTCCCCGGCTCCGATCCGCCGGTGCAGTCCGATGACAACTTCAACGGCATCGGCAACGCCTGCGATCCCGCGGGGAGCTTCGACGAGAACCTGGACGGCCTGCCGGACGACGTGGCGAACGGTCCCTTCTTCGCCATGGCCGCCTCCTGCAAGAACGTTCCTCTGGCCAACATCGTGCTGCTGTCCCCGATCGTCCGGGATAGGGCCGAGCTGAAGACCTGCACCGGCGGTCCCACCGTCCAGGCCTGCAACGCGGGCAGCCCCCGCGTCGGCCGTGCCTGCACGGTGAACGCCGATTGTGGTGCGGGTGGTGTCTGCGGCGCCGCGGCTGCCAACTCCTGCGGTGACGGCGACTCCTTCGGCGACCCCGGCGAGCGGGTCCGCATCGCGCTGTTCCTCCAGAACATCTCCGGGTTCAACCTGACCGGGATCAACCTGTCCCTGTCGACGGCCGACCCGGACATCCAGTGCATTCTGGACGCCGCGATCTCCATCCCGGCGTTCCCGAACGGCACGACGCTGAACACGGCCACGCTCGCCCCTGGCGACGATGCGGCGAACCCGTCGGACGGCCGTTTCTTCGAAATCGTCATCAGCCCGACCACGCAGACGGTCAATCCGGCGGCTGCGTCCCGGGCCAACATGACGATGACCCTGAACTCCAACGAGGCGGGCGGTACCGCAAGCCCGGTGCCGATCATCACCCTCCTCGACCTGGACATCCCGACTGGAGCTTCACCCACCTACATCACCCCGACGCGTTGCGACGGTGAGATTGCCGGTGTTCCGCTGAACCAGGCGGGCAACACCTGCGTCACCGACGCGGATTGCAGCGGCGCGGTCGGTTCCTGCCGCGGCGGTATCCTGTTCGAGAACTTCGAGACGCAGGGTCCGTCGCCGACGGGCACGGGCGGAGTCACCCAGAACAACGACTTCTCCCTGTCCATCGGGTTCATCGAGAGGAACGCGGCCGGAGACTCGGAGACCACCATGGTCGGCCGGGCCTGCTTCGGGTTCGTCGAAGTCCTGGGCCGCACCCCGCCCAGCGGCTGCGAGATCGACCCCGACTTCCAGACCGACTGGCACTTCGAGATTGCTGGCGCCGCTCCGAATCCCAAGGCGTTCCGCGGTGCCAAGTCGGCCCACTTCGGGCGGCACACGCTTGCCACGGGCGTTCTCGAGCGCGCTGGCGACACGACACCTCACCGCGAGATCGAGGCGTTCGTGACCAAGCCCGTCAACCTCACCATCACCCCGGCTCCGACCGACCTGTTCCTGTCGTTCTGGCATATCGCCGCCTTTGCCGACGATACCCGGATCAACTTCCAGGTTGGCCAGGCCGGCGACCGCGCGGATGTCCAGATCGCGGTCGATACGGATCCGACGGCCGTGGACGACTTCAGCCGCTGGCAGAAGCTGTCGCCCTTCCAGAACGTGTACGAGCACACGACCCAGGTCTTCTCCTGGTTCGGGTACTGCGAGTTCACGCCCACGGACGCGGCGGCCTCTTCCAACCCGAACGTGTTCGGTGAGACTCTCTGCTTCCCCGACGGCATCTGGTCGCATTCGGGGAACGTTCTGGGCAGCAACACCCTCGCCATCTTCGGCGCGCAGGGCGGCGGAACGCTCGGCAGCGCGGGTGACGGCGTGTGGATCCAGTCCAAGTTCAACCTGGGCCTGTTCATCGGCCAGCGCGTGAAGATCCGCTGGATCGCGAACATCTGGGAGTTCGGAATCGGTTGGAACTCGTACATGGAGCCTCCGGCCGGCACGAACCCCTTCGATATCGGGACCTCGGACGACGGCTGGTGGGTGGACGCGATCCATCTCTCGGGCGTCGTGACCACGCCTTCGGCTCCGGTCGTGGATCCGACGACGATTCCGCTCACGACCCAGTGCCCGGCGAGTGCCGCGGCCAACTGCAACGAGGGGCTCGGGAGCAACGGCTTCACGGTCAACTTCACCGTGGATGACACCGACCAGGACGGCGCCATCAGCCCTGGCGAGCAGATCACGCTCGATGCTTCGCAGACGCTCAACCCGGGCGGCTGCGCCGACGGCGTGCCCCAGTTCCGCTTCTCGCGGATCAACGGGCCGACGACGGTCATCCAGGACTGGTCGACCGACTCGTCGATCCAGCTCAGCAACGAGGTCGCCGGCGACAACTACGGCGTCGAGGTCCGGTGCAGCTCGGATACATCGTGCACCACCGCCCTCGTCAGTCCGCCGCTCGGAGCCGCCGGTTGCACTCCTGGAATCAAGATCGCTGATCCTCCGGTCGCGCCCTGCACCGGCAACAACTCCCTCGCCGGTCAGTGCAACCCTGGCTTCAGCACCTGGAGCTTCGGGAGCACGGCGTGCGGCGCTCTCGGATCAGGCGGGTCGCTCATCTGCGGCACGTGGCACAACTGGGAGCACCACAACGACCCGGACGGCGCTCCCGCTGGCAACATCTGCCACGCGCGGGTACCGGCTCTGTGGGGCAACTCGTTCATCACGACGGGCGCCCTGCCGAACTCGGTGGCGGGCGACGCCGGTCTGACTCCGACCACGGTCTGGGGCCCGATGGCGGCGGGCAGCGTGAGCTGCAACGTCGTCCTGGGCGGTGGGTTCGCACCCAACAGCTGCGACATCTCACCGGGTGGCGCGCCAGTCGTTGTTCCCGTGGGTCCGGTTCCTTCGGACTTCACCTGCGGTGACACGGTGGCTCCGGCGCTCGGCACGGTGACCTACTACCTGGCCGGCTACCACACCATCGTCAATGGTGCCGCTTGCACCGCGCCTGCACCGCCTGTTGGTGCGGGAGTGACGAACCTCGACTATCCAGTCGCGGGGAATCCGCTGCCGGCTGCGAACGACTGCTACCGGTGGGACTCGGGCAGCACTTACGCTCCGTTCCTGAACGCGGCCTGCCCGTAAGATCGTAAACAGCTCCATCCCTCAAGCGGGGCCTTCGGGCCCCGCTTTTTTTTGCTCTTATCAGCACTGAACAGGCAGGTTCGTAAACAGCTCCAACCTCGAGCGGGGCCTTCGGGCCCCGTTTTTCTTTGCTCTTGGCAGGCTGAACAGGCGGGCTTCGATAAAAGAGGTGATGCCTTACCCAGTCATGGATGACGGGGACCTCACCAGCCGGTGAGCAGGACGGCTTATCTTCCGCAGGAGGGACGGACCCGGCTCATGCCCGGAAGTCCTGCTCTTCTGATCGCAAGCATCGATGCCATGCCTGGAGACTGGTCGCCGGGACTGCAAGCGGATTCGCCTGCTGGACCTTTCGGTGGAGGGAATGCCGGCTCGGATTACGGCTCAGAAGAGCGGGGCTTGAGGAGAGGGTCTCCCCTTGGGCTCCGCCAGCTTGAGGTGGGCGCGGGCCCGGCGCGTAATGCGCCGCCCGCGGGCAGTGCGATCCAGGAAGCCAATCTGGAGCAGATAGGGCTCGTAGATTTCTTCCAGGGTGTCGGTTTCCTCGCCGATCGCCGCGGCGAGAGTGTTGAGCCCCACGGGACCGCCGTCGAATTTCTCATGGATCGTGAGGAGCAGCCGCCGGTCGGTCTCGTCCAGTCCGTAGCGGTCGACCTCCAGCCGTTCCAGGTAGCGCTCCGCCAGGGTCTGGGTGACCGAGGCCTCCTGATCCACTTGCGTGAAATCCCTCACCCGCCGGAGCAGGCGGTTGGCGATCCGGGGTGTCCCTCTCGCCCTTCGGGCGATCTCATCGGCCCCTCCCGGCTCGACCTCGACCCTGAGGATTGCCGAGGCACGGCGCACGATCTCGGCCAGGTCCTCCTGGGAGTAGAAATCGAGGTGGTGAACGATGCCGAACCGATCTCGCAGCGGGGCGGTCAGGAGGCCAATCCGAGTGGAGGCTCCCAGCAGGGTAAAAGGGGGAAGATCCAGCTTGACTACCCTTCCCCCGACTCCCTGACCGATAGTGATGTCGAGGCGAAAGTCCTCCATCGCCTGATAAAGAATCTCCTCGAGAGTCGGGCTCAGGCGATGAATCTCGTCGATGAACAGAATCCCCCCCTCCTCGAGGCTCGTCAGAAGGGCAACCAGATCTCCCGATTTCTCGAGGGCCGGCCCGGAGGTGGCCTTGATGGGGAGTCCCATCTCGTGGGCGACGACATGGGCGATGGTAGTCTTGCCCAGACCGGGCGGACCGTAGACGAGAATGTGATCCAGCGGCTCCCTCCTCTCGCGCGCCGCGCGGATGAAGACCTGGAGGTTCTCCTTCATCCGGGTCTGCCCGATGTACTCCTTCATGGTGCGCGGTCGGAGGGTCCGGTCGAGGTCGCGATCTTCCTCGCGACCCATCCCGGTCACCATCCTGGAGGTATCTTTCGTGGACATCGCCTTACCTTCCCGCAGCCGCAGACCTGAGTGCCCGCCGCAGCAGGCCCTGGAACGACATTTCGACCGTCGCAGCTTCGCCCGGCGGGGTCGCTTTTCGGGCATCTTCAACCGCCCGTTCCGCTTCGCGGGCGCTGTATCCCAGGTTCACCAGGGCCGAATGGACATCCGCCACCAGCTCGACGTCCTCTCCCCGAGGCTGGGCGGGGCGCTCGCGCGAGCCCTCGGGATGCCCCGCGAGCAGGTGTCCGAGCTTGTCTCGCAAATCCACCACCAGCCTCTCAGCTGTCTTGCGTCCCACCCCGGGCACGCTGCAAAGAGGTGTTGTGGCTCCCGACAGAATCGAGTCGACCAGCTGGGCCGGAGTCATCCCCGAGAGCAGGGCGAGGGCGAGCTTGGGACCCACCCCGCTGACCGATATCATCCGTTCGAAGAGGCTGCGCTCCAGGGAGGTCCGGAACCCGTACAGGGCCAAAGTATCTTCACGGACGTGCGTATGGATCAGCAGCTCCAGCGTCGCGCCCGTCTCGGGAAGGCGGGAAACCGTGGACAGTGGAACGCGGATCTCGTAACCGACGCCGTGGACATCGACGACGACGCGCTCCTGGCTTTTTTCCAGGAGCACGCCGGTGAGCCGGGCGATCATGCATCTCCTCAGTGGGCAAAGCGCTTGGCGGCTACCGGGTCGAGACTCTTCAAGAGCTCCACGGCCTCGGGCTGTGAAGGGTTCATCTCGAGGGACTGGCGGAGAAGCTCGACGGCCTTTTCCGCCTGGCCGTTCGCCTGATAGGCGAAAGCCATGGCGTTGTACAAACCGGGAACGTCCGGCGAGATCTTCCTGCCTTCCTCGAACACCGCGGCCGCGCGCTCGATGTTCGCGCTCCGGCCCAGTGCCACCAGCAGATTGGTCCGGACCTCCACGCTCGTCGGGTCCCGGTTCAACGCTTTCTCCAGGACCTGCACGGCGTCCTGGATCCTTTCAAGCTGCAGGTAAACGATTCCCAGGTTCGCCGCGATGCCCGCCTGGTCCGGGCCAAGCTCCATCGCTCGCCGAAGCTCCTCCTCCGCACCGGTGAGATTGCCTTGGCGGCGGTAGGCGAGCCCCAGCCAATTGTGGTGCATCAGCGAGTCGTCCTCCCGCTTCAAGGCGGCCTGCAGATCAGGGATGAGCGACTCGAGTCTCCCGTTGCGATCCAGGAAGACGAACAGCTCTTCCATCGCGGGAAGAGAGAGAGGATCACGGCTCAGCGCGCTCCGGAAGGCCTTTTCGGCTTCCTGCTGCCGACCCAGCGCGGAGTATAGCACCCCCATGGAGGTGTCCAGAAGAGGCTCATCGGGCATGGCCGAGCGCAGTTTCTGGAAATAGGTCAGCCCATCCTCTTCCCGCCCCGCCGCCTGGAACAGTCGCGCCATTCGGACGAGGGTCGACTTGTCGTAATGTAGTCCTTTCCCCACCATCCTGCGGAGGAGCGCCAGCGCTTCGTCGGGTCTTCCCTTGCGCTCCTGGATTCGCGAAAGTCCCATCAATGCCGAGCCGGTGTCCGGATTGCTCTCCAGAGCCTTGCGATATTCCTCCTCGGCCGCCTCGAGATCGCCCTTGGTCGCCAGAATCCCCGCAAGATTGGAGTGGTACAGCGCGGTCGTGGCCGCAGCGGGCGTGCCGGTGCCCGCCGCGGACGGCGTCGGGGCCGGTCCGACGTATCCCAGGGAGCGCAGCGTCTCGATCATGGCTTCTCCGACGGCCGCGCCGCTCCCGCCCGCCGATGTATCGGAGCCAGGCTCGCTCTCGCGGGGAGCGCCGTAGGCTTCGTAAGAGACGATGGGCGGCGCTTTTTCTTCTGCGCGCTGCTCCTTGTCGAAGGATTTCGTCAGGCTGCGTCCCGGCAGATCCTCCGCCGCTGGCAACCCCAGGAGATCCAGTACGGTGGGAGCGATGTCATAGAGCGTGGCGGTCGGCGTGGGGCCCGGCTTGACGCCCTGTCCGCCGAACACGAGGATGCCATAGGGAGCGTGCCAGAGGCCAGGCTGCTCCGAGATGAAGGGCGGGATGTCCTTGGGGCGCTGATCGCCTGAAAAAAAACCGTGATCGCTCAGCACGATGAAGACCGTGTCGGGCGACAGGGCCTGGAGGATCTCCGCAAGGACCTGATCCTGGAATCGGTAGAAGCCGGCAACCACGCCCGAGTATTTCCTGAACCGTTCCGGGGTGATTTCCGGGCGCCGGGGGGCGGCCAGATGGGCGTAGCGGTGATTGACTTCGTCGATTCCCTGGAAATAGACGGCGAACAGCTCCGGCTGCTTGCGGTGCAGGAGATCGAGGGAGACGTGCCGGTAATTCTGCGTGCTGGCTACGACGCGCACGAGCGTGGCCAGCGACTCGGGGTCCTCCCCTTCCTCCCCTTGCCGGGCCCGGGGCGTCAGCGCTCGGCTCAGCTCCCCCCGGGAAACGGGAAGCATGCCCGCGAGGTCGGCGGGCGAGATGTCTTCCTCCCGGCGGAGGGAGCCGCGAATCTCCTGCAGGTAGCCTTCAGGGAAAGTCTCTCCCTGACTTGGGTGTGCCCGATCCAGGAAGGAAAAGGTCGAATATGAAACCCTGTCGGACACCATGATTCCGCGGATCGGCTCGGCGGGCCAGGTCGCCCACCAGGCGACGACCTCGGTGGAAAGTCCTGCATCAGAGGCGATGTTCCACAGCGCCTTCACCTTCCGAAAGTCGCTCGATATCGGGCGCATCTGTCCGGTCTTCGGATCGAGGACCAGGAAATCATTGATGCCGTGAACATCGGGAGACTTTCCGGTCGCCACCGTCGTCCACAGCAAAGGCGAGAGCGGAGGCTGGTTGGTACGCACCCGGCCGTAGGCCCCTTCGGCGCGCAGCCTGGCGAACGTTGGGAGCTGCCCTTTTTCGATCATGGGGAGGATGAAGTCCCAGTCGGCTCCATCCAAACCGATGATCGCCACCTTCCGGCCGGTGGGATGTCGCATGGCGGCGAGCCGCTCGGCGCTGTAGGCGGCCGCGACTTCGGGGGGAACCGTTCCAGGCCCCACTTTCAGACTGCCACGCACCAGCCCGAGGGGCTCCAGCGACTTTTCCAGGGGGGCAGCCAGCTTGCGAGGGAGCTCCTTTCGAAGCAGCTGATAGCCCGCGGCGCGAGCTGCCGTCCTCTCCAGCGACTCGCGGACCTGCCGGCTCACCCATTCCTCCGCGTTGTGACCCGAGCTTCGATGCGCCTCCAGAACGTGCTCCTCGTCCGGCAGGTACTGCAGGCTGCAGGGAAGCGAAACCGTGACGTGATCCCGGGAGGTGACCGTGAACTTGTCCTTGAAGTCGATGGATTTCCTGGGATAGATGAAAATGCCTTCCCAGATCGGGATGCGCCAGTGGATTCCCGGCTCCAGGAGGACGGGGTTGGAGCGCCCGACCCTGTTCTGCAGGATGCCGAAGCTCTTATCGGGAACACGGCGAAACAGCCCCAGGCCGAGGATGGCCACGGCAACGAGGGCCTGCCACAACCTGCTCGAAGGCACCCGCTTCATGCCAGAGTTTTCAGGTAACGCCTCGCGCCGTGGGAGCGGTGCGCATGGCAAATGGCCACGGCGAGCGCATCGCTGGAATCGAGGGAGGACAGGGGCTCGGACTCGCGCAGCAGCATGGCCACCATCCGGGCAACCTGCCGCTTTTCGGCGTTGCCATGACCAGCGACGGCCTGCTTGATCTCACGAGGAGCGTATTCGAAAACGGGGATACCGGCGCGTATGGCCGGCAGCAGGGCCGCGGCGCGGGCCTGCCCCAGCTGAAGCAGACTGTGCACGTTCTTATGGTAGAAGGGGTTTTCGACGGCCACCTCGTC
>DASTZC010000183.1 GCA_035764505.1 Candidatus Polarisedimenticolia bacterium | reverse complement strand
TCCGCAGCGCGCTGCGCTCCGTCGATGCGGCGCCGCGCAACGCCGCCGGATACCTGATCCTCATCGAGGCCTATGCCGAGTGCGCCGACAAGGAGTCGGAGCCGCAGCTGCTGGAGCAGGCCGACTATGTCGTGCGCGACGTCAAGAAGCTCGCGATGACGCCGGAAGAGAAAGAGCGGCTCCAGGGCCTCGAGACCCGACTTGCCGGCCTTCAGGCGCGCTTTACCGCGGCGGGAGAGCGGCCCTGAGCGCGCCGGTCGTGCTTCCTCCCGTCGCGACGGCGCCTCCGAAGCCGGCCGGGGCCGGCTGGATCACCTTCTTCGGAATCCTCGAGCTAATGCTGGCGGGGCTGACCGGCCTGATGGCGGCCGCGATGATGGCCCTCGCCCTGTTCGGCGAAGCCGCTCTGAAGGGTGCGCTGGGAGGCCGCAATGCTCTCACGATGATCTTCCCGTCACTTTTCTACGGCGCCGCCTCGCTCCTGCTTCTGATGGGAGGGGCGGGGACTCTGGGACGCAGGCGCTGGGCCCGCATCCTGATGATCGTGATCGCCACCTTCTGGATGATCTTCGGCATGCTGGCTTCGATCGCCATTCTTGCAATGGTCCCGATCATCCTGGAGGAGACTCAGAAGGCGGGCAGGATCCTGGTTCCCGGAGTGACGGCCATCGTCTGGATGCTGGTGGGAGGAGGCACGTTTTTCTTCGGGATCGGTCTGCCCGGCTCGATGCTCCTGTTCTATACGCGTCCGAGCGTGAAGGCCGCCTTCGCGGCGCGCGACCCGGAGGAGGTGGCGGCGCGCCGCCTGCCGCTGGCCCTGTCCATTCTTGCGGTATGGATTGGCATCGGGGCCGTCGCGAGCGTCTGCTCCGCACCCTACGGCATCCTCGTCCTGTTCGGAGCGATCCTCACCGGCCCCGCAGCCGTCGCTCTGATGCTCGCGGGCGGAGGAGTGCAGGCCTTCTTCGTTTGGGGAATCGTACGCCGGCAGGGCTGGATCTGGTGGGGAATCTTTGCCTATTACCTGCTGCTGGGGATTTCCGCGGCGGTCTCGCTCAAGGGCGGCTCGCTCGACGAGGTGATGCGACGCATCGGCGCCACCACCGGCCGGGAGCCCTCGCAGCAGGCGATCCTCGAATGGACCAAGACCTGGACCCCCTGGATCGTCCTGGTGTCGCAGCTGCTGTTTCTCTGCTTCCTCGTCTACACCAAGCGCTATTTCAGAACGCGGACTTCGGAAGCCGGCGCCTCGCCTCTGGGAGAGCCCGCCGCCTAGCCAGGCTCAGGGGGAAGAAGCGGGCTTGCCGCTTCCTTCCACCAGCGTCGCCGCGCGATCCAATGCAAGCCCCGAGAAGGTCTCGTTGAGGCCCGAGGGCCAGCGGACGATCGCGGAGATCGCGCCGGGGTCGGCTCCCAGCCCGAAATGCAGGATCCCTTGCGAGGCGCTCAGGTAGGAGGAGCCTGCGTGGCGCTCCGCCACCTGGCGCCGATCTTTCGAGATCAGCGTGACTCGCGCGCCGATCCCGTCGCGGTTGCTTCGCTTGCCTTCGAGCCGCAGCTCGATCCAGTGGAAAGGGGAGCGGGTGACGTTGTGCAGCAGCCGAGGCTTGCCGCCGTTGCGGGTCAGCGCCAGATCCATCCGTCCGTCGCCGTCGAAATCCAGGACCGCCAAGCCACGTCCCACGTCGAGCTCCTGGAAAGGGGGCCCGGCCTCGGCGCCGCGCTCGGTGAAACGTCCCGAGCCGTTGTTCACGAACAACAGGTCGCGCTGCCGGTAAGTGAGCGAGTCGCTGTACTCCTCGATATCGTCCATGACGTGCCCGTCGGTCACCGCCAGGTCGAGGTCGGCGTCGTTGTCGGCGTCGAAGAACGACGCCCCCCAGCCGACCGGCAGCAGGCTGGGCGCCCCCAGTCCCGCCGCGTTGGTGGCGATCGTGAAGGTTCCGTCGCCATTGTTGCGATACAGCTCGTTGGTTTCGTTGCTCAGGTTGGTGACGAACAGGTCCATCCGGCCATCGCCGTCGGCGTCCGCCGCGTCGACTCCCATCCCGGCCTGCGGCCTTCCCTCCTCGCTGTAGCCGGTCCCGGCGAGCAGCGTCACGTCGGTGAAAGTGCCGTTTCCCTCGTTGCGGTACAGGAAATTGCGCACCGAGTCGTTGGCCACGAAGAGATCGGGGTCGCCGTCGTCGTCGTAGTCGGTCCAGACGGCGCCCAGTCCCTTGCCCTCCAGGGTCCACAGCCCGGCCTGGCGTGTCACGTCGGTGAAGACGCCGCCGCCGTCGTTGCGATACAGCACGTTGGCGACGCCGGAGTAGGCGTCGGGATGGCAATAGGAGATCAGCTTGCGCGCCGCGTCGCCGCAGCGCTTGTGCTTGGCCAGCGTGAAGTCGAGGTAGTTCGCCACGAACAGGTCCAGATCGCCGTCGCCGTCGTAGTCGGCGAAGGCGGCGGCGGTGCCCCAGCCCGGATCGTCGACGCGCGCCTGGCGTGCCACTTCGGTGAAAGTACCGTCGCCGCGGTTGAGGTAGAGACGGTTGGGTCCGAAGTTGGTGACGTAGAGATCCGCGTCGCCGTCGTTGTCGACGTCGCCGACGGCGCAACCCATGCCGTAGGCCCCCTCGTTGCCGACGCGCGCGGCGGCGGTGGTTTCCTCGAAGGTGCCGTCGCCGCGATTGCGGTACAGCGACGCGTGCAGGAGCGGATCGGCGGGCGCCCCGGGAAGGGGTGCCGACTGCACGAAGTAGAGATCCGGCCTGTCGTCGCCGTCGTAGTCCAGAACGCAGACCCCCGCGCCCATCGTCTCGATCAGGTATTTCGTTCCGGCCGCGCCAGTGCGGTGCAGGAAGTCGATCCGGGCGGCGCGCGTGACGTCTTCGAAGCGAACTACGGTCGGCGGGTCGGACGCCGGAGCGGAGCTCGGCGAGCCCGAGCAGGCAACGAGCAGCAGGAGCAGCGGCGGGACTGCCGAAGCCGGCCAGCACTTCATGGAGATTCCACGGGGAGGGAGCCATAACCCGACGGATGGAGCGCCGAGCGGCGGGCGCGCATCGCCTTGTCAGTGTCTCCCTGCTGCTGGTAGAGCACCGCCAGGTGTCCATAGGCTTCGCGCAGGGTGCGGTCGCCGGCGACGGCACGCTCGAGGGCCGCGATCGCCTCGGTGCGCTTCCCCAGCCGCAGATAGGCGACTCCCAGCTCCTGCTGAAACTGCGGGAAGTCCTGAAGGGCATCGCGGTAGGCGAGAAGCGCCGCCAGAGCTTCCTCATCCTTTCCCTGGAGCGACAGAGCCTCGGCCCTTCCCTGGGCGGCGCGGAACAGCCGCTTCTGATCCAGGAAGCGCTCCTTGCCCTCCGAGGTTTCGGAGAAATGCGCCAGCGCCACGGCGGCTTCCGCCTTGCGTCCCAGCCTGGCGTAGCAGCCGCCGAGAGCGAACCAGGCCGGCGCACTGCGGGCATCGAGCGCCACCGCTTGCTCCAATGCGGTGGCCGCCTCCTGCAGCTTGCCCGCGCTCATCAAGGCGCTCCCCAGCTCCTTCACCGCGACCGGGTCGGTGGGGGTCAGCTCCACGGCCCGGCGCAGCTGCTCCACCGAGGCGTCATACCGCCCCAGCTTGGAGAGGACGATCCCCAGGTTCAATCGCGCCACCGGATCATCCGGCGTGCGCTCGGCGACCTGTCCGATCTCTCGCGCGGCGTCCTCCCAGCGCCCCAGCCCGGTCAGCGTCAGCCCCAGGGCGAGGCGCACCGCGGCGGAAGATGGGTGGCGCGCCAGGAACGCCTCGTAGTGCTGCCGGGCCGCATCGAGATGCTGCGCGCGGGTCAGGGTGTCGCCCAGATCCAGAGCCAGGTCGGCATCGTCGGGCGCCATCGCGGACGCCCGGCGCAGCGCCTCCTCGGTGAGAGTCAGGTTGCCGCGCTGATAGGCGGAGCCGGCTTCGGTGAGGATCGCCTGCAGCTCGGGAGATCGCTGCTGCGGCGTGGTCAGAGGCGGCTCGGGGGCTGATCGTCGGGAACAACCCGGCGCCAGCAAGGCCGCCAGGAACAGAAATGCCCGGGCGAGACGCCCGAGCCTCCGGGTCATGGGCGGAATTCGACGGTGGACCAGGAGGGATCGCCCTTGTGCAGGCGCAGGCGGGAATCGATCGGAGGAGCCGGGTAGTCGGTGGAGCTGCCGTCCGGCCAGCGCACCCGGAAGCGCTCGATCCGGGTGTTCTTGCCGAGACCGAAGTGGAGCGTCGGCGGATCCGACGACCCGAAGCCCCGGCCGGAAGTCACTTCCTTGTAAGTCTTCAAAGCACCCGCCTCGATGCTCACGCCCGCCCCCACCGCCCTCGCGTTGGGACCGTCTTCGTAGAGATCTACGAAAAGGAAGTGGTTTCCATTGCGGGTTTCGTTGAGAAAAAAGGCGCTGGGCACCAGATCGCCGTGGTAGAAGCCCCCCTTTTCGGCATAGATCTCCAGGAAGCCGTCGCCGTTCCAGTCGGTGAAGGTGATGCCGTGCCCTTTTCCCTGGAGCCAGACCCCGGCGGCGCGCGACCGATCCACGAAGGTTCCCCGTCCCGTGTTTTGGTACAGAACGTTGGGCTCCTGGCGCCGCATGTCGGGATTGCCGGTGCCGAAATAGAGATCCGAATATCCGTCGTTGTCGAGATCGGCGGTGTTCGCCGCCATGATGCCGAGCGGATAGACGAACCCGGCCTCCACGCTCACGTCCTTGAAGTGCCCGCCCCCGTCATTGCGGAACAGCTTGACGAGATCGTCGTCCGGCTTGGGAACGTAATCCGCCCGGTAGCCGGCGATGACGTGCTCCCAGACGGCCAGGCTGACGGTCACGATATCGAGGTCGCCGTCGCTATCCATGTCCTGGAACAAGGCGACGTAGCCGTTCTGCCGGCCGTGTCCCGCCACGCCTGCCGTGGCGCCCACCTCCTCGAACTTGCCGCCTCCCAGGTTGTGGTACAGCCGGTTCTTGCGCGTGCGGCCGTGCATGAAGAGGTCCGGCCAGCCGTCCTGGTCGTAATCGCCGATGGCGATGCCGATCGTCCCGCCCGGCTGCTTCTCCTCCAGGCCCGCCTCCTTGGTGACGTTGGTGAAGGTGCCGTTGCCGTTGTTCCGGTACAGGTGATTGATGTTGGGATCCAGCGTCACGCCGTTACTGACCAGGATGTCGAGCCAGCCGTCACGGTTGTAATCGAACCAGGTGACGTGGAACCCGGAGCCCGGCTCGTCGATCCCCGCCTCCTTCGCAATGTCCTTGAAGGTGCCGTCTCCCTGGTTCGCCATGAGCGAATCGGGCAGCGGTCCGCCCCAGCCGTTGCGCGCCACGTAGAGATCGGGCTTGCCGTCGCCGTTGTAGTCGCCCCAGGCCGCTCCGAAGCCCGATTCCACCTGGCCGAATCCCGCTTCCAGCGTCACGTCGCGGAACTTCTTCCCCTCGTTGTGGAACAGCGAGCAGAAAGTGTCCATGCCGCAGGCCACCAGGTCGTAGCGGCCGTCGCCGTCATAATCGGCCCAGCCGGCCGGACCGGCGCCCGCAATCTTGGCGATCCCCAGCTCCGGGGCAATGTCCCGGAACTTCGGGGGCGGCGGCAGGGATGGATCGGTCGATTCGGGACGCAGCGGGTAGCGGTATTTGGCCGGCAGGTCCTTGGGGACGCCTCCCATGCCGGCCGAGCACATGTGGATGCCCCATAGCGGCTTTTCACCCGGCTCCAGGTCGTAGGTCTGCCGGTAGACGGCGATGGCCTCCTTGTAGAGCTTCTGCCGGAACAATCCTTGCGCCTTCATTCCCAGGGCCTGGATGATGCGCTCCTGCGGCGCGTTGGGATAGCGCGTCAGAAA
>DASTZC010000182.1 GCA_035764505.1 Candidatus Polarisedimenticolia bacterium | reverse complement strand
CGACGCGCTGCGCGCGGCGTCCCCGGTGCGCCGCCTGATCTTCCGCGTCGGGATGGCGGCGGGGCTGTCCAAGGTGCGGGCCCGCGAGGCAGGGCGGCGTCCGCCGGTGTGGAGCGCGCTCCTCTCGGGGGAGGCGGAGCGACTGGTCCACGCCCCGCTGAGGGCCCGGCTCTTCGGCCGGCGGATCCGGCTGGTCATCTCGGGAGCAGCGCCGCTGCGCCGCGAGATCGCCGAGTTCCTCCAGGCGGCGGGTGTGATGCTCCTCGAAGGGTACGGCCTCACCGAGGCGTCCCCGGTCGTCTCGGTCAACACTCCGCAGCACCTGCGTCTCGGAACCGTCGGGCTGCCGCTGCCCGGAGTCGAGGTGCGCATCGCGCCGGACGGCGAGGTGCTGGTGCGGGGCGCCAACGTGATGAAAGGCTACCTGAAAGACGAGAAGGCGACCGCGGAGGCGGTCCGGGACGGGTGGCTGCACACGGGGGACGTCGGGGTCCTGCAGGACGGCTTCCTGTCGATCACCGACCGGAAGAAGGAGATCTTCAAGACCTCGGGAGGCAAGATGGTCCCGCCGCAGCCGATCGAGCACCTGCTGAGCGGCGATCCGTCCGTCTCCCAGGTGGTGCTCGTGGGAGACGGCAGAAAGTTCATCGCCGCCCTGATTGTTCCCGACTTCGCTTGGCTGTCGTCATATGCCCGCCGCGAGCGAATCTCCTTCACGCAGCCTTCCGATCTGGTGAAGGAGCCGCGGGTGGTGGACCATTTCCGGCGGCTGGTCGAGACGAAGATGGCGGGTCTGCCCGCCTACGAGACGGTGAAGAAGTTCCGGCTGCTGCCACGCGAGCTCACCGCGGACGAGGGCGAGCTCACGCCGACGATGAAGCCGAAGCGCCGCATCATCGAAGCGAAGTACGCCGATCTGATCGCGTCGATGTACAACGAGTGATCGGAAAAAAGATGTTTGGAGAAAGAAAAATCGTTGACACGTGATCTCACGCGTGGTATATAAACGCACGGAACGTGATCAAGAAATTCGATCGGGCCGGGCGTAACAGAGACCTCGAGAGAAAAAGTCGAAGCACCCCGGCACAACGAAGAAGAGAAACGATCACGGATGCTAGAGACCTCTTGCAGCCATTTCGAAAATCCCGGACTCCATTCCTCCTCTTCCGCTCTTCATACTTTTCATCGCAGGATCATTCCTTCCTTCAGGTCCGGGTCGGCGGATTCGATAATCTCCGCGCCGGAGCGTCGCCATTCCACCCTTGATGAGAGCATGAATTCCTGACGCTGAAAGATGCACACCATCATCCGGGAAAGGAGGTGAGCACCATAGCCGCCAAGAAGAAGGCCAAGAAGACTGCGAAGAAGAAGGCCACGAAGAAAAAGAGATAAGATACCGCGGTACTTCGTTTCACTAGAAGGGGTGAGCAATCACCCCTCTTTTTTTTCGGGCGCGAGGCGCTGGCGCGCCGGCGGGGCGCGTGGTACCCTCTGCCGCCCCGGGTGGGGATTGCGGGAGGATCGGCGGCGCGATGACCAACAGCTCGAAGACCTGCAAGATCGGCGAGACCGCGGAGCAATCGGGAGTCTACGAGTGCCTGATCTGCAAGTACGCCGGCACCGTCACCGAGATCACGGTCCAGACGGGAATGATCCTGCCGATGTGCGCCACCTGCAAGGATCCGGACACCACCTGGCACGTCAAGAAGGCTTCTTGACCGGCGTTTTCCGCCGGGCCCTCCACGCCTCCAGCCGCCGGGCAATCTCCTTTTCGAAGCCTTCCGATCCCGGCCGGTAGAACACCTCGCCGCGCAGATCCTCCGGCAGGCATTCCATGTCGGTGACCCCACCCTCGTAGTCGTGGGCGTGGCGATAGCCGTGGCCGTAGCCAATTTCCTTCATCAGCTTCGTCTCGGGATTGCGCAGGTGCAGCGGCACGGGAGAGGTGTGCCCCTCGCGGATCCGCTCGACCGCCGATTCGTAGGCGGCGTAGACGGCGTCGCTCTTGGGGGCGGTCGCCAGGTAGACGGCGGCCTGCGCCAGAGCCAGCGCACCCTCCGGCATCCCCAGGAAGCGCACCGCCTGCTCCGCTCCGACTGCGACCGCGAGGGCGCCGGGGTCGGCGTTGCCCACGTCCTCGCTCGCGAAGCGCACCATGCGGCGCGCCGGATAGAGGGGGTCCTCGCCCGCCTCCAGAATGCGGGCCAGCCAGTAGACGGCGGCATCGGGATCCGAGCTCCTCAGGCTCTTGTGCAGGGCGGAAATCAGGTTGTAGTGCGCCTCGCCCGACTTGTCGTAGACGAGGGCTTCACGGCCGGAGGCCCGCAGCACCAGGTCGCGATCGGGGCGGGCCGGGACGGGCCCGTTCTCGGGCAGCATCCGATCGACCAGCTCCAGGACGTTGAGGGCGCGGCGCGCGTCGCCCGAGGAGAGCGAGGCGATGAGGTCGGCGGTTTCGTCGTTCAGCTCCAGACGCCCTGCCAGGCCGCGCGGATCGGCGGCGGCGCGGCGCAGGAGCACGCGGAGGACGTCGCGATCCAGTGGGGCGAGCACATGGACCTTCATGCGGGAGAGCAGCGCCGCGTTGACTGCGAAGGACGGGTTCTCGGTGGTTGCGCCCACCAGGATGATCTCCCCCGATTCGACGTAAGGGAGGAAGGCGTCCTGCTGTGCCCGGTTGAAGCGGTGGAACTCGTCGACGAACACCACGGTCTTCCGGCCGGTACGGGTGAACTGCATCCGGGCGGTGGCCATGACTTCCTTCACTTCCTTGATGCCGGAAAGAACCGCGGAGAAGGGGACGAAGGGCCCGCCGGTGACTCCCGCCATCAGCCGCGCGAGAGTCGTCTTTCCCGAGCCGGGCGGGCCCCAGAGGATCAGTGAATGCAGCTCACCGGAGGAAAGGGCGGCGCGCAGGGGAGTGCCGGGTCCCAACAGCTCCTCTTGTCCCAGGAGATCCTCGAGTCGCGCCGGGCGCATCCGGTCGGCGAGCGGCGGCGCGGGGTCGGAGCCGGGAAGGCGGGGCTGGGAGAACAGGTCCATCGCTGAGGCAGCTTTCGTCGCGGGACGGGGGCTAGGAGATCTCTTCGTGCAGCTTCACGGGAGGCTGGCTCTCGGATTGGGTCTCCTCGGCGGTCGAGTCGCCGGAGATGCCGGAGCTGGAGAGCTCATGGAACTCGCGGATCTTGGATTCGGCGAGCGATTCGACGATCGAGTCGTGCATTCCCAGCGCGGCGGAGAGCGCCTGGCGGGTCAGCGTGTCGAAGTCCCGCAGGGAACGGGCGAGGTCCTGGACATCGAGATCGGAAGCCCGGCGCCCGGAGGTCTCCTGGACCCGGGAGCTGGCACGCTCCAGCAGCTCGAGGGCCGACAGGATCGTCTGCCGCTGCTCGCGGGTGAACCGGTTGAAGCGCTCGGCCAGCCGGAAAATCTCGGGGGGAATCCGCTCCCGCTCCTCGGCCCCGAACTCCCAGTGGCGTCCGGTCAGGATCCATTCGACCGTGGTGTTGCCGACGCGGGCCAGCTCCAGCAGGCGCTTCACTTCGGGAAGGATGCCGTTCTCGTACTTGTGAACGGCCGGCTGCGTCGCCCCGAGGATGTCGGCCATCTGCCACTGCTTCAGGCCCTTCTCCTTCCTGAGGCGTTTGATGCGCTTGCCGATCTCCTTCTTGTTGAGGGGATCCATGCCGCACTCCGAGGACCGGACCAACTTCGGGGAGCCAAGAGGAACGGCTTCATTCTAGCCCAGCCCCGCCCCGAAGCACAAGGCTCCCGGGGCTTTCACGGGCCCGGGGGTCCGCTAGCCCTGGCGAAGGCGGTCGCGCACGAAGGCGCGCAGGCGATTCTTCATCTCCTCCGGCATCTTTTCCATGAGGCTCTGGCGGCAGAGCTCGCGGGCCGCCTGGAAGGTCCGGAGGAACTCCTCGCATGGCGGGCAGGCCTCCAGGTGGGCTGCGAGAGATTCCTTTTCCTCCTGGGAAAGCTCGCCGTCCACGTATTCGCTGAGCAGCTCGAAGACGCGCCGGCAGGTCGGATCACCCGGGAGGTGGGAATGGCTCATGCGGCGTTCCCCTGTAGGTATTTGGCGAGACGGTGCCTGAGGAACAGCCGGGCCCGGTGCAGCCGGGTCTTGGTGGCCGCGAGGCTCAAACCCAGGATGTCGGCCACCTCCTGATTGGAGAGATCCTCGACCTCGCGCAGGGTGAAGATGGCCCGATATTCCTCGGGCAGGGAGGCGACCGCCTCGCGCAGCTCGCGGCCCAGCTCCTTGCGCAGCAGCTCGTCGTCGGCGCGCGCGCTCCAGCCGGAATGGGGCACGAGCTCGCGGATCCGGGCGGGGTCAAGTAACTGCTCGAGATCCTCCAGAGGCTGGGTCCGATCGTGCCGCGAGCGCGAGCGCAGCCGCATGTAGACCGAGTTCATGGCAATCCGGTAGAGCCACGTGGAAAAGGCCGACTCGCCCTTGAAAGTGTCGAGCTTCCGGAAGACGCTGAGAAAGGCGTCCTGGACGGCGTCGAGGGCATCCTCGCGGTTCTTCATCATCCCCATGGCCAGGCGATAGACCTTGTCCTCATAGCGGAGCATGAGCTCTTCGAACGCGGCAGGGTCCCCGCCACGGGCTTGCTCCACCAGGGTGGCGTCCAGGTCGGTGACCGGCATGCGCTGCCTCGTTGGGATGCGGGAAAGTCCGAAACGGATTCGCGGAGAATCTTACACAGCCGTCTCGGAATCGACAAGGCCGGCGGGCGTGACGGCATCCGCCGCGGGGGAGGCCGGAATCCCCTGCCTCAGCGAGTCAGCCAGGAGTTGTTGCGAAAGGTGAGGACGGCGTAGGGAATGGTCCACATCAGGAAAAAGACGTGCAGGAAGGAATAAAGCACCCCGTACAGGAAATCGCTGTTCCGCTCGAAGCGGATGTAGAAGAGCATGTAGGTCGCCCCCATGATCACGATGAGGGCCAGAAAGCGCAGGATGAGGATCGGGTCGACGAAGATGTGATACAGCGAATAGAGGGTGATGTAGAACTGGAAGGGGATCAGGATCGCGGTCAGAAGGAAGTCGAACACGGCGGGGGCCCGGTGCCGGTCCCGGTAGCGCGTGAACATGAAGGTCGAGAAGATCATGCTCTCCCGGAAGAAGCTCTTGTGCCAGCGGGTGAGCATGCGGGCCAGCTTCCCCAGCGTCGCGGGGGCGAGCGTCTGGACCTCCGCCGTCCTCTGGTAGACCGTGTCGAAGCCTTCCCTCAGTACGAAATTGGTGAGGGCCCTGTCGTCGCCGTAGGTGCAGATCTGCCCCATGAACTCCTGCGACAGCCAGCGGTCCAGGAAACGCTCGACGACGCGACGCCGGTAGGCGGAAAGCACCCCGGAGCAGCACATGACCGTCCGGAAGACCGACGTCGAGGCGCGGAAGAACTCGAAGGCCATGATGTAGCGCACCGCCAGCATGCGGGTCAGGAAGTTCTGGTGCTTGTTGAACACCCTCACCTTGGCGGTCGCCGCGCCGACCTTATCGTCGGCGAACGGGGCGACCAGGTGGCGCAGCCCGTCCGGGGCGATTACGCTGTCCGAGTCCATGGTCACCAGGATTTCCCCCTGGGAATTTCCGAATCCGGTGGCCAGCGCCTGCCGCTTGCCGCGGTTGCGCGCATGGCGGAACATCCGGATCTTGCCGGGATGCCGCTCGGCCGCGCGGCGAATGTACTCCCAGGTGTCGTCGGTGGAGCCGTCGTCGATGCAGAGGATCTCCAGCTTGTCCGCCGGGTAATCGGACAGGATGCTCGACTCGATGGCCTTGTAGACCATTGCCCCCTCGTTGAACGCCGGGATCACGACGCTCACGGTCGGCAGCTCATCGCTGAGAGGAAAAGGCTTGTAGAGGAAGCAAAGGATTGCCCGGTAGGGGAGATGCAGCATCATGAGGACGCTGTAGACGACGAGCGGGAGCGACAGATAGCGGGAGACAAAGTTCAGGTTGTACCAGTACTGGGCCCGCTCGAAGGAGCCGCTGAGGAAAGCGGACAAGACGATGAGGCTGAAGGCGAGGAAGATGACGGTCTTGGTGAGGCGCTCGGTCGCCTCGGAGGATTCAAAGACTTCCTGCGAAGAGAGCACCCCTTCCGGGGGAGGGAACGGCTCCTGCATGGGACCTCGTGGCCTCGCAAACTGGGAAACGGGGAAACCCGCCCCGACGAAGGCCCCAAGAGGCCTCGCGACGCGTCCCTTCAAGTGGAGCAGACGCCTAAACGTCCGGAACGCGTGAGTTTATACAATGATTCCCGAGGAGAGTCAATTTCTGCGCCGTGCCATTTCAGGCGGGAGATGCGTAGAAATCAGCCACTGCGGCGACCACTTCGCGCTGCATGGCGGCGCTCAGCTCGGGATAGATCGGGAGGGCGAGAACCTCATGCGCCGCCGCTTCCGCGGCGGGGAAATCCCCCTTGTGATACCCCAGATAGGCGAAGCATTCCTGCAGGTGGAGCGGCAAAGGATAGTAGACGGCACAGCCGATACCGGCCTTTTTGAGCGCTGTCTTGAGATCGTCGCGGCGCCGCGCCCGAATCACGTACTGGTGAAAGATGTGGCGGGCGCCGGGACGCGTGCGCGGCAGCGTGACGGGTCCACCCTCGCCCGCCAGGCCCGCCTCGCGGAACAGCGCCTCGTAGCGCCGCGCGTTCGCCGCGCGCCCCGCGTTCCAGTCCTCCAGGTGGGCGAGCTTGACGCGCAGCACCGCGGCCTGCACCGCGTCCAGGCGGCTGTTGAGGCCCACGCTGCGATGGATGTACTGTGCCTCTTCGCCGTGCTGGCGCAGGCTGCGCACGCGCTCCGCCAGCGCCGCGTCACGCGTCGTCACCAATCCGCCGTCTCCCGCCCCCCCCAGATTCTTCGAGGGGAAGAAAGAAAAGCAGCCGAAGGTTCCCGAGACGCCCGCCTGAGCTGCCTGGCCCTCGTCGCCGGAGCTGGCCCCCAGCGCCTGGGCCGCATCCTCGATCACCGCGAGGCGGTGACGGCTCGCCAGGGAATGCAGCGCTTCCATGTCGGCCATCTGGCCGAAGAGGTGCACCGGCATGACGGCGCGCGAGCGCGGCGTGATCGCCTTCTCGACGAGCTCGGGACGCAGCAGGAAGGTCCCGGGATCAATATCGACGAAGACCGGCTTCGCCCCCGCCCGATGGATTGCCCCGGCCGTGGCGAAAAACGAGAAGGGAGAGGTGAGCACCTCATCCTTCTTCTCGCCGATGTCCAGCGCCATCAGCGCCAGCAGCAGCGCGTCGGTGCCCGAGGCGACCCCCACCGCATGGACGCCGCCGAGGCGGGCGGAAATCTCCCGTTCGAAGGCGGCCACCTCCTCTCCCAGGACGAACTGCTGCGACTCGAAGACGCGCCGGAGGGCCGTGCCCATCTCGGGCTCGAGAGTCCGGTACTGGGCCTTCAGATCGAGCAGCGGGACGGCCACGAGGGAATCAGGCCGAAGCCCGGGCGACCCGCGGGATGCGGGTCTCGGGCCGGCGCAGATTGGCGGCAGGCTGCGCGCCCTGCGGCGGGATGGGGCGCGGGTCCACGAGGCGGTAGAGGGTGTCGCGCTGGCGCGGATGGTAGCCGGCCTCTTCGATCAGCCGCTCCAGCTCGTCGCGCGTGGTGCAGAAGGTGTTGCCGGCGGAGCGCACGACGTTCTCCTCGATCATCACCGAGCCCATGTCGTTGGCGCCATACTTGAGCGCGATCTGGCCGATCTGGGTCCCCTGCGTGACCCAGGAGGACTGAAGGTTGGGGATGTTGTCCACGAACAGCCGGGCAATCGCCTGGGTGCGCAGGTAATCGGCGGAGGTGGTCTCGCGGCCGCCCATCTCGGTGTTGCCCGGCTTGTAGGTCCAGGCGATGAACGCCGTGAACCCGCCGGTGGCATCCTGCTGGTCGCGCACCCGCACCAGGTGCTCCACCCGATCGTCCAGCGATTCGACGTGTCCGAACATCATGGTGACGGTGGAGGGGATGCCGAGGCGGTGCGCGCAATCCATCACCCGCAGCCAGGCGTCCGCCCCGACCTTCAGGGGCGCCATGCGGTCGCGCACCGAGTCGACCAGGATCTCGGCGCCGCCTCCCGGGATCGAGTCGAGCCCCGCCTTCTTCAGGCGCACGAGCACCTCCTCGAGAGGCCGCTTGCTGACGTGCACCAGGTGCTGGATCTCCGGCGGGGAGAAGGCGTGCAGGTGCAGCACCGGATAGCGCTCGCGGAACGAGGCGAGCAGGTCCTCGTACCACTCGAGCGGCAGCGTCGGGTGGTGGCCGCCTTGCAACAGAATTCCCGTCCCTCCCAGCGCCAGCGTCTCGTCGATCTTCTCGAACAGCACCGACTTGGGATGCACGTATCCTTCCACCTCGTCGCCGGGAGCGCGGTAGAAGGCGCAGAATGCGCACTTGGTGACACAGTAGTTGGTGTAATTGATGTTGCGATCGACGATGTAGGTCACGGCGCGCTCGGGATGGAGCCGGTCGCGGACCGCGTCAGCGGCGAGCGCCAGGTCGATGAGCTCCGCCTCGTCGAACAGGCGCCGGGCTTCGGCCGCCTCCAGGCGCTCCCCGCAAACCGACTTCTCCAGGATTCTCGCGGCTTCGGGGGTCGTCCGGCTCACGGCAGACCCTCCGTGGCGAGCGGCCGCGAGGCGACGGGCTCCCTGCCGAAAAAGGCGAGATCCGAGGCGCGCTCGACAATCGACGACTCCCGGGCGAGACGGTAGAACAGCCAGAGAGCCTTCATCTCCTCCTCGCCGAGATCGTAGTGGATGTTCTCGGTGAGATAGCTCTCCAGCGATCGCGCCGGCAGCCCCAGGTCCGCCGACGCCTCGGCGGCGATCCGATCGCGCTCCGCCAGCCCGATGCGCTTCGACTCGAGGAAAGCTTCCACGGGCAGAGGATGCGCTGCTTTGGGAGCAACCGCCCAGAAGGCGAAGACGAAAGGCAGCCCGGTCAGTGTGTGCCATTCCGAGGCGAGATCGTAGGCCTTGACGTCGCGCGGCGCGGCCCGCAGCGCCGCGTCCCCGATCAGCAGCGCGGCGTCGCAGTCCGACAGCATGCGGGAGAGATCGGGCTCGGCGGGGCGATAATCGACCCGATGGCGGGAGCGCGCGCGCAGCAGGATGCGCACCAATGCCGCCGAGGTGCGCGACGATCGGTCCAGCGCCACGGTCCGGATCTCGGAGAGGCGGGCGCGGGAGAAGAGCAGGACCGAGCGGGCCTCGCGCCGCGCCGAGATCGCCATGCCGGGGACGACCCGCAGCCCCGGGATGCGCAGGTACTCGATGCTGGGAATCAGGGCGGCATCCACCGCGCCGTCGCGCAGCCAGTCGGCGCAGCGGGCCGGCGAGCCGGCCAGCAGGCGCACCGCCTCCGCCAGGGGCGGACGGTTGAAGCCGCGCACCAGCGGGCGGGCATTCAGGTAATCGACGACGGCGATGCGCGGCAGCGACATGGGGGCTCTCACGTCGAAAGGAGAGGTGATTCTAGCAGGTGGATCCCGCCTGTCAATCGCCGCCGGGGAGCGCGCCAATCCGCCGCGAAAGAGGGTTCCGTCCCTGGACAGGGCGGGCTGCGCGCCACTATGATGACGAGTCCGTCCTGTCGACGAAGGAGAAACGCCAGCGGCGGGGAAACGTCCCGAGGGCCGGCGCGGAACTCATGAAACAGCGGCTGCGGGCCCTCGTCTACCTCTTCTATCTCTTCGAAGTCGGCATTTTCCTCCTGCTCGTCCCCTGGTCGCCTTTCTGGGACAGCAACTATTTCGTGGCCCAGCTGCCGGTGCTGCAGGGGCTGGTCATGAGCCCCTTCGCGCGCGGCGCCGTCTCCGGAATGGGGGCGCTCCACCTGCTGGTGGGGGCCATCGACTCGCTCGCCTTCATCCGGATGGAGCGGCGCTAGAGAGGGCTTTCTGGAAGCCTACCTGGTCACCGATCGCAAGCTCGCCTCCGAGGAGTTCCTCCTCCGCCTGGTGCGCGAGGCGATCGCCGCGGGTGCCGAGCGGGTGCAGGTGCGCGAGAAGGACCTGCCCGGCAGACCCCTGCTGGCGCTGGTCCGCAGCGTCCTGGCGGAGGCGGAGGGGAGCCGCACCACCGTGTTCGTGAACGATCGGGTCGACGTCGCGCTCGCGGCGGCGGCGCAGGGAGCGCACCTGGGGCGCGCCGGGCTGCCGGTCGAGACGGCGCGCAGGATGTCGGGCGAGGATTTCGTGATCGGCGCTTCCACCCACTCGCTGGAAGAAGCGATCGACGCGCAGGAGCGCGGCGCCGATTATCTGTTCGTCGGGCCGATATTTCCAACGCCTTCCAAGGCCGCGTTCGGAGAGCCGCTCGGCATTCCCCGTCTCGAGTCGATCCTGCGCCGCATCCGGATTCCCGTCTACGCGATCGGCGGCATCACGCCCGAGCGGCTCCAGCCGCTGCGGGGATTGCCCCTGACCGGAGTCGCCATGATCTCGGCCTTCGTGCGCGCGCGGTCGGTGAAGGAGCTGGTGCAAAGGGTGCGCGTCGGTGATTGAGCCTGGGACGAAAAAAAAGCCCCGCCGCGTGGGGCGGCGGGGCGGGTCGAAGGCTCGAATCAGGCCAGCTTGTTGCCCGGCTTGCGGGGCGGATCGTTGCTCGGCCGCGGCGTGACCGCCGGATTGCCCTTGAACGAGGGAGTGAGATCGGCGTTGATCTTCGCGTAGTCGGGATCCTCGTCCGGCGTTTCGACGATGGCCTCGATCGGGCACTCGGGAAGGCAGGCGCCGCAGTCGATGCAGACTACCGGGTCGATGACCATGAATTCCTGACCCTGGTAGTCCCCGGGATAGATGCAGTCCACGGGGCAGACGGCAACGCACGTCGCGTACCGCTCTCCCAGGCACTTTTCAGTAATCACGTAGGCCATTGAGATCTTCTCCTCAATCGCGGAAAGGGATCGGCGGGAATCCCGCTCTGGTTGCTAATCCGGGCTAGATTTATGCCCGAAAAGTGGGTTTCCTGTCAACCGCACAGGACCGACCCTCCATTGACGTTCAAGACCTCCCCGCAGCAGTAGCCGGAGAGATCGGAGGCGAAAAAGAGGATCGCCCCGGCAATCTCCTCCGGAGTTCCGGGACGCCCCATCGGGATGGTCGAGAGGATGCGCGAGCGCTCGGCTCCCGCCAGCGCCTCGGCGCTCATGTCGGTGTCGACCCATCCCGGCGCCACGCAGTTCACCAGGATCCCGTCCCGGCAGAGCTCCGGCCCCAGACTCTTGGTGAACGAGATGATGCCTCCCTTCGACGCGGCATAGTGGGAATGCTGCGCCTCGCCGCGCTGCCCCGCGGTGGAGGCGATGTTCACGATGCGCCCCCGCCCCTGGCGCCGCATCACGGGGACGGCCGCCCGGGTGCACAGGAAGACCCCCTTGAGGTTGACATCCAGGGTTTCGTCCCAGTCCTCCTCGGTCATCGATTCGATCGGGCCGTCCTTCCAGATGCCGTGATTGTTCACCAGGATGTCGAGGCGCCCGAAGGTCTCCACCGTGCTGCGCACCAGTGTCTCGGCATCCCGCCGGCGCGACAGGTCGCCGGGCACCGCCAGGCCGCGCTTCCCCGCGCGCTCGATCTCCTCCCGCACGCTTTCCGCCGCCTCACGGTCCAGCCGGTATCCGAGCGCCACGTCGGCGCCATGCCGCGCCAGCAACAGGCAGGCGGCACGTCCGATCCCCCGCGAGCCTCCGGTCACCAGAGCCACCTGTCCCTTCAGATCGATCATGTGTCGCCTCCGGCGGGGGGATGCTCGAGTGTGGCCGTGTCCAGGATCGCCAGCTGGCCGCAGGCAGCGGAGATGTCCGCCCCGCGGCGCCGGCGCAGCGACGCCGGAATGCGCCTCTCGAGCAGGAGATCGCGGAAGGCGCGCGCCGCCGGGACGCGGGGAGCATCGTAGCCGGCCACCGCGGCGTCGTTGTAGGGAATCAGGTTTATCTTGACCGGCAATCCCGCCGCCAGCCGCGCGAGCCGGGCCGCGTCTTCCCGCGTGTCGTTGATGCCTCGCAGCAGCACGTACTCGAACGTGATCCGCTCGCGCGGCGCCAGGGGAACGGCGCGCAGCGCGGAGAACAGCTCCTGCAGCGGATAGGCGCGATTGATCGGCATCAGCGCATCGCGCCGCGCGTCGGTGGTGGCGGACAGCGACACCGCCAGGCGCGGCCGGGAAGGCTCCTTCGCGAGCCTCAGGATTCCCGGGACCACCCCCGCCGTCGACAGGGTGATGTGGCGCGGGGCGATGCCCATGCCGCGGGGATCGGTGAGGAGCCGGAAGGCGCCCATGACGTTGTCGTAGTTGTTCAGCGGCTCGCCCATCCCCATGAAGACGAGGTTGTAGCCGTTCGGCGGCAGGCGGTGGGACTGCGCCAGCAGCGCCGCCTGTCCCGCGATCTCCCCCGGCGTCAGGTTGCGCACCAGCCCCATGCGGGCGGTGAGGCAGAAGGCGCATCCCAGCGGACAGCCGATCTGGGAAGAGACGCAGAAGGTGATGCGGCGCTTCTCCGGGATGTAGACCGACTCCACCGCCTTCCCGTCGTCCAGCCGCAGCAGGTACTTGATCGTGCCGTCGCTGGAGGTCTGCGCCAGCTCCACCGCCGGCAGGGCGGCGCGGAAGCTCCGCCGGAGGCTGTCGCGCAGCGACCGCGGCAGATCCGACATGCGGGCGAAATCGCGCTCGCCTCGGGAGTAGAGCCACTCGAACAGCTGCCGGGCATGGAAGGGCTTGCCGCACAGCGGCGCCACCACGCCTTCCAGCGCGTGCCGGTCCTTGCCGTAGAGGTTTTCCATCGAACGGCTATTGTAGCCGAATGCGTGGATCCAGCCAGGCGTAGCAGAGGTCGACGAGGAGGTTCACGAGAATGAAGGCGGCGCACAGGCAGAGGACCCCACCTTCCACCACCGGCAGGTCGCGATCGGCGATGCCGCGGACGATCGTCTTCCCCAGCCCGGGCCAGGCGAAGACGAATTCGGTGGCGACCGCCCCTCCCAGGAGCGCCGCCAGGTCGATCCCCAGGACCGTGACGATGGGGACCAGCGCGTTGCGCAGCGCCGAGCGCAGGTGGACCCGCAGCGGCCCAGCGCCGCGGGCGAAGGAGCTGAGGATGTAGGGCTGCTGCAGGACGTCGAGCAGGCTGGCGCGCGTCACGCGCTGCACGTTTCCGAGGGAGAACAGGGCCAGAGTGAGGGCGGGGAGGACCAGGTGTCGCGCCTCGGGCAGCCGGATCTGCGTGCCCGGAATGATCCATCCGTCCAGTCCGTATCCGAGCGCCGGCAGCCACCCCAGGCGGGAGGCGAAGGTGAGCATCAGCATCATGCCGATCCAGAAGACCGGCAGCGAAATGAGCACCAGTGAAAAGAAGGAAAGCAGGTCGTCGGGCCAGCGCTTCGCCTTGGCCGCCGACACCAGGCCCATGCCGACGCCGGCGGCCGCGGCAATCAGCAGCGCGCTGAACGCCAGGATGACGGTGGCGGGAAGCGCTTCGGCCACGATGCGGGATACCGGCCTTCCCTGGAGGTAGGAAGACCCGAGGTCGCCGTGCGCCAGCCGGCCGATGTAGTGCAGGTATTGGCGCGGCGCCGGATCGTCGAGTCCCCACTCGGCTCGGATTCGCGCCAGCACCTGCGGGTCGGCGCGAAACCCCCCTGCCAGGATGGCGGCGGGGTCGCCCGGAAGGATGAAGAGAATCATCCAGATTACCGTGACCACCGCCCAGAGGACCGGAACGACCCCGAGGATCCGCCTCAGGAGGAATCCGCTCAAGGCTTCGCCGTTGGGCGACCGCCCTCGATCCAGAGGCGGTCGAGCGGGATGCGCATCGAGCCGAGCGGGCAGAGGACCACGCCCTTCACGTAGGGCTTGATCAGGACCCTCTGAGTGTAATCGGCCAGGAAGAGCCAGGCGGCGTCATCCTCCACGGCGATACGCTCCGCCTCGCGGTACAGAGGAATGCGCTCCTCCATGCGGACCAGGCCGCGGGCTTGATCCAGCAGCTGGTCCACCTTCGGGTTCGAGTAGCGGCCGATGTTTCCCGCGGGGCCGATGTTGCGCGAGTGCAGCAGCCAGTAGAGGAAAGCATCTGGATCGGGATAATCGGCGTTCCAGCCGTAACGGTAGAACAGGGCTTCTCCGGGAGTTTCCGGCGTTCCCTGCAGCGCCTGCAGAAAGGTGGCGAAATCGACCGCCTTGACGCGCACCGGAATCCCCACCGCCTGGAGGTCGGCCTGGACTTTCTGGGCGGCCTCGAGCAGCTTCTGGTTGTTGTTCACCCAGAGATCGATCGGTTTGAAGCCCTTCCCGCCCGGATAGCCCGCCTGCGCCAGCAGCTCGCGGGCGCGGGCCGGATCGTATTCGTACCCCTTGAGGTCGGGGTTGTAGCCGGGGGTTCCCGGGACGAGGATGCCGTGGGCGGGCGTCAGCGTTCCTTCGAAGGTCTGCTCACACAGGGATTTTCGGTCGACCGCGTAATTCAGCGCCTTGCGCAGGCTCACGTTCCCCTTGAAGGGCGGCCGCGCCAGGTTGAATCCGAAATAAAACGATCCCAGCATCGGCCCCTTGCGGTAGTCCTGCGGCAGCTCTTTGGCGATGGCGCTCTCGCTTCCCACCATCTCATCCATGTAGTCGAGCCCGCCGCGCCGGTACTCCTCCATCGCTCCGGCAGGGTTCTCGATGAAGCGCACCTGGATTCGATCCAGCTTCGGGCGCCCGCCGTAGTAGTCGGCGAAGGCGGCGAGCTCCATCCCGCTCGAGCGCTCCCAGCGGCTCACCCGGAACGGACCGCAGCCCACGGGCTGCGCCAGGTAGCCCTTGGCGGGATCGTCGTAGATCTCCTTCGGCACGATCGACGCGGCCGGGGTCGCGAGCAGCTGCAGGAAGTGGGGTAGGGGTCGCGCCAGCGCGATGCGCACCGTCTGCGCGTCCGCTGCCTGGATTCCCTCCACCGAAGCCGCTTTTCCGGTCCCGAAGGCCTCGGCGCCGCGGATCGCTTCGAGGATCTCCTTGCGCTTGGCGCCGACTTTGGGATCGAGCAGGCGGGTGAAGGAGTAGACGACGTCGGCGGAAGTGAGCACGCGGCCATTGTGGAAGCGCACGCCGGGACGCAGATGAAAGGTGATCTCCTGCCCGTCGGACGAATAGTCCCAGCTCTGCGCCACGGCGGGGACGACCTCGAGGCTGGCCGGATCGAAATCGACCAGGCCGTCATGGACGGCCAGGTTGATCCGATCGGAAAGCGAATCGGCCGACGATGCCGGGTCGATGTCGGGCGGATTCTCGCGCATGCGCATCCGCAGCACCTGCTCCACTCGCAGCTTGTCGGCTTGCGGAGCCTGGCAGCGGCACAGCCATCCGGGCAGAACGACCAGGGCCACCAGGACCAACGCGCGGCGCAGGAGCATGCTCGAGTCCTCCTCCGGGAAAAGGGTCGATCTCTTTCAGGCCCTTCCGGATCGCAGACGGGGATCGATCTGCTCCCGGAGGGCGTCGCCGAGCAAGTTGAGGCCCAGGACGACCAGAAGCAAGGCCAATCCGGGATAGACACAGACCCAGGGGTGCGTCGTCAGGTAGTTCTGTCCCTCCGTGATCATGACGCCCCAGGAGGGAAGGGGCGGGTGGGCCCCGACCCCCAGGAACGAGAGCCAGGCCTCCGCCAGGATGTTCCCCGCCACCCCGAGCGTCGCCGTGGCGATCAGCGGCGAAAGGGCGTTGGGAAGCAGGTGGACGAAAAGCAGCCGGCCGTCGCCGACGCCGGACGCGCGCGCGGCGGCGCTGAACTGCGTCTCGCGCAGGACCAGAATCTGCGCGCGCACCAATCGGGCGATGCCGGCCCATCCGACCAGTCCGAGAACCAGGAAGACCAGCACCACGCTCGGCTCGGGCAGCATCCCGAGCAAGGGAAGGGCCGAGGGATCCGGCAGGGCGGCGATGACCGCCAGCGCCAGCAGCGGCGCCGGCAGCGAGAAGAAGACGTCCGCGAGGCGCATGAGCGCTTCATCGATCTTCCCGCCGTAGAACCCGGCGAGCCCGCCGATCAGCGTGCCCAGCAGCAGCGCCACGCTTTCGGCCAGCACCCCCACTCCCAGCGAGACGCGCGCGCCGTAGAGGATGCGGGAGAGAAGATCGCGTCCCAGAGAGTCGGTGCCGAGCGGATGCTCGGCATCGGGGGAGGTGGGCGGAATCCTGCCTTGCGGCACCACGGGACGATAGGGATCCTGGCCGAGAAGGCGGCTCAGATTCGGAGCGAGCAGGGCGAGCAGGGCGAAGGTGACGACGATGACCAGGCCGATTCGTCCCGAGCGGGTGGGTGGCATCATCGGCGCCCATATACCACACGCGATCGCGCCTCGCAAACACTTGTGCGTGGTTTGACTTGCGCGATGAGCACATGCTACTTTCGCGACGGTTTCCCCCTTCCATTGCGCGCGGAGAAAGGATGAATCGAGAGAACGCCAGCTTTCTGCTTGGTGGGATTTTCTTCGGTTTTCTGGTCGGGTTCAGCATCGCCCATTTCGTCTATCAGCAGCCGTCTGCAGAGCGCACCGCCGCCCCGATGCAGGCTCCTGTCAATCCCTCCGATCCGATGGGACGGGGAGCGACGCCGCCCCAGCCGCAGGAGCCGCCAGCGGCGGCGGGCGGGGCGCCGAGCATGGAGACGATGCAGAAGGTGCAGCAGGAGCTGGCGGCGCTGCGCCAGGCGGTGCAGGACAATCCGAAAGATGCGCGCTCCTTGGGCCGGCTCGGGGATATCTATTACGATGCCGGCATGTTCGACAAGGCGAAGGAGTACTACAGCCGTTCCCTCGAGGTCGACCCCTCCAATCCGAACATCAGCACCGATCTCGGGATCTGCTTCCAGCGCCTGGGCCAGCCCGACGAGGCGATCCGCCAGTTCCGGAGCTCTCTCGCCGTCAGCCCGCAGCACTGGCAGTCCTGGCTCAACCTCGGGATCGTCTCACTGTTCGACAAGCAGGACGTGAAAACGGCCGAAGAGGCCTTCGCGAAGGTGAAGGAGCTCAACCCATCTTTCGAAGGCTTGCCGCAGATGCTGGAGGCGCTCGACAAGGTCAAGGCCGGCGGCAAGCCTTGAGGGCTTCACGGCGCTAAGGAATGTGACCTGGAAACCCGCCGGCGCTGATGGGCGAAGTCCCGAGAGATTGGAGGGCGATTTGAACTGGCAGACGTGGGGCCTGTTCATGGTGACCGAGACGGCGCTGTGTCTCACGCCGGGTCCCGCGGTGCTGTTCGTGGTGTCGCAGGCGCTCGCTTACGGCGCGGCGCGCTCACTGTGGGCGAACCTGGGAATCCTGACGGCCAATGCGCTCTACTTTTTCCTCTCGGCGCTGGGCCTGGGAGCGGTCCTGCTCGCTTCGCAGAAAGTTTTCCTGATCATCAAGTGGGGCGGGGCCCTCTATCTCGTCTTCCTTGGACTGAAGACTTTTTTGGGCCGGGAGGATCCGCTGGCGGCTCCCGAGGCGGCGCGCGGGGGCGTTGTGGGCACGAAGCTGCTGGCGCGCGGCGTCGTCCTGCAGGCGGCGAACCCGAAATCGCTCATCTTCTTCACGGCGCTGCTGCCGCAATTCCTCGATCCGAAAGGCTCGATTGGCTGGCAGGTCCTCATCCTCGGAGTCAGCTCGGTGGTGGTGGAGTTTCTCGTCCTGGCGGGCTACGGGATTTTCGCCGGGAAGGCCGCCGGGTTGGCGCGCCAGCCGCGCTACGCATTGCTGACCCGCCGTCTGGCCGGGGCTTGCCTGGTCGTGGCGGGTGCCGGCGTCGCCCTCACCGGAAAGGACTGACGCGCCCCGATGCAAGCCTGGATCCTCTCGCAACCCGGCCATCCGCCGCGGCTGGAGGATCGTCCCGAGCCGCACCCCGGCCCCGGTCAGGTCGTCCTGGAAGTAGCCGCCTGCGCCGTCTGCCGCACCGACTTGCACCTCATCGATGCCGAGCTTCCCGATCCGGTGCTGCCGATCGTCCCCGGGCACGAGATTGTCGGGCGCGTCGCGGCGGCGGGGGAGGGGGCCGCCCGCTTTTCCCTCGGCGAGCGGGTCGGCGTCGGCTGGCTGGGGTGGACCTGCGGCGTCTGTTTCTATTGCCGATCCGGAAACGAGAACCTGTGCGAGAGTGCCCGCTTCACCGGCTATCACCTGCCCGGCGGCTATGCCGAGCGCGTCCTCGCCGATGAGCGCTACTGCTTTCGCCTTCCCGAGCGCTACTCCGATGCTCATGCCGCGCCGCTGCTGTGCGCGGGGCTGATCGGCTACCGCGCCCTGCGCCTGTGCGGCGATTCCGGGCGCATCGGGCTGTACGGCTTCGGCGCCTCGGCGCATCTGCTGGCTCAGGTTGCGCGCCATCAGGGCCGCCGCGTCTTCGCTTTCACCCGCCCGGGCGACGTGCAGCGCCAGCGCTTCGCCCGGTCGCTGGGAGCCGAATGGGCCGGAGGCTCGGATCAGGCTCCCCCCGAGCCGCTGGACGCCGCCATCCTCTTCGCCCCCGCGGGAGAGCTGGTCCCGGTGGCCCTGAAAGCGGTGCGCCCCGCGGGCACCGTGGTCTGCGCCGGAATCCATATGAGCGACGTCCCCTCGTTCCCCTACGAGCTGCTGTGGAAAGAACGGGTGCTCCGATCGGTGGCCAACCTGACGCGCGCCGACGGCGAGGCTTTCCTGGAGATCGCCGCCGATTGCGATCTCGAGACGACGGTGACCCTCTATCCGCTGTCGGCCGCCGCCCGGGCGCTGGACGATTTTCGCCGCGGCGCGATCCAGGGGGCCGCCGTTCTGTCGCTCCCTCCGGGGCCCGCGGCAGATCGGCTAGAATGACGGCTCACACGACAGGCTTCTCAAGCCGCTAAGGAGCGCCTCGCATGGACTGGGGAATCCAGAATCGACTCGGCCGAATCCTGAAGCCGGATTCGGGACGCACCGTGATGCTCGCCGTGGATCATGGCTACTTCCTCGGCCCCACCTCGGGGCTGGAAGAGCCTCGCAAGACCCTGGAGCCGCTGCTGCCGCATGCCGACTCCCTCATGCTGACCCGCGGCGTGCTGCGCCGCTGCGTTCCGGCGGAGACGGCGGTGCCGATCGTCCTGCGGGTCTCCGGGGGGACCAGCGTCCTGACAGAGCTCTCCGCCGAGGGGCTGACGGTGGCGATGGAAGATGCCTTGCGGCTCAACGCCAGCGCCGTGACGCTGTCGATCTTCGTCGGGGCGGAAGGGGAGCGGCGCACCC
Organism: Candidatus Polarisedimenticolia bacterium; assembly: GCA_035764505.1. Classification (NCBI taxonomy): domain Bacteria; kingdom Pseudomonadati; phylum Acidobacteriota; class Candidatus Polarisedimenticolia; species Candidatus Polarisedimenticolia bacterium. Next base: position 21,286 of record DASTZC010000182.1, on the reverse strand, counting down.
TGCTGAACCTGGCCCGCCTGGTGGATCAGGGAGAGCGCTACGGCATCCCGGTCCTCGCCGTGACGGCGGTGGGCAAGGAGATGACGCGTGACGCGCGCTACCTCGGCCTGGCCTGCCGTATCGCCGCCGAGATCGGGGCCCATTTCGTGAAGACTTACTACTGCGAGGGATTCGAGGAGGTGGTCCGCGGCACCCCGGTGCCCGTGGTGATCGCCGGCGGCAAGAAGGTGCCCGAGCAAGACGCCCTCCATCTGGCCTTCAATGCCGTGCGGGCCGGGGCGCGCGGGGTGGACATGGGGCGCAACATCTTCCAGTCCGATTCCCCCGTCGGGATGATTCGCGCCGTGCGCGCCGTGGTACAGGAGAACGCCTCGGTGGAGCAGGCCTACGCGCTCTACGAGAAATCGCGCGGAAGCCGGCGCGGATGAAGGCGGCCGTCTACTATTCCAACCGCGACCTGCGCCTCGAAGAGCGCCCTGCCCCGCGCCCCGGAGATGGCGAGCTGCTCTTGAAAGTGGAAGCCAGCGGGGTCTGCGGCTCCGACGTGATGGAGTGGTACCGCCTGCCGAAGGCGCCGCTGGTGCTGGGCCACGAAGTCGCGGGAACCGTCGCGGAGGTCGGGGCGGGTGTTGCGTCCTTTCGGACCGGAGACCGGGTCGTCGCCACGCACCATGTTCCCTGCGATGTGTGCCGCTACTGCCTCACCGGCCGGCACAGCGTGTGCGACACGCTGCGCACGACGCACTTCGATCCCGGGGGCTTCGCCGAGCTCATCCGACTGCCGCCCGCCAACGTGGCGCGCGGGACCCTCCGCCTCCCCGAGAGCGTGTCCAGCGACGAAGGAAGCTTCGTCGAGCCGCTCGCATGCGCCGTGCGGGCCCAGAGGATTTCCGGGCTCGCCCCCGGGGACAGCGTGGCGGTGCTCGGCAGCGGCATCTCCGGCATCCTGCACATCCAGCTGGCCCGGGCTCTCGGCGCCGGGCGGATCTTCGCGACCGATCCGGTCCCTTATCGTCTCGAGCAGGCGCGCCGCTTCGGCGCCGACGAGGTGATTCCCGCGACCGAGGACGTCCCGGCGCGCATCCGCCGCGCCAACGGCGGGCGCGGGGCGGAGCAGGTCCTGGTCTGCACCGCGGCGCCGCAGGCCGTCCGGCAGGCATTCGCCAGCGTCGATCGGGGTGGTGCCATTCTCTTCTTCGCCCCGGTCCCTCCCGGCGCCGACCTGCCGGTGCCGCTGCACGATCTCTGGAGCGACGGGATCCGTATCGTCCATTCCTATGCCGGCCCGCCCGCCGACATGCTCACCGCGCTCGAGCTCATCACCCACCGGCGGGTCGACGTCGCCTCCATGGTGACCCACCGGCTGCCGTTGGCACGCGCCCAGGAAGCCTTCGATCTGGTGGCGGGGGCCGGCGAATCCCTCAAGGTGATCCTCGATCCTCGCCTGTGACCCGAGTGATCCTCGATGGCGAAACCGCTCGTCCTGGTGACCCGGAGGATTCCCGAGCCGGCGCTGGCCTACCTGGCCCGCCGCTGCCGGGTGCGGCTGCACGCACCGGACCGCCCCATGACGCGCGCCGAGCTCCGGAGTCAGATCCGCGACGTGGACGGGCTTCTCTGCACCCCGGTGGATCGGATCGACCGCTGGATCCTGCGCGCGGCTCCCAGGCTGCGCGGCATCGCGAACTGCGCCGTGGGAGTCGACAACCTCGACCTCGAGGAAGCGCGGCGACTGGGCCTCCCCGTTTCGAACACTCCCGGAGTCCTCTCCGCCGCCACCGCCGATCTCACCTGGGCGCTCATCCTCGCGGTCCTGCGCCGCGTCGTCGAAGGGGATCGTCTGATTCGCGCCGGAGGCTTTCCCGGATGGAGTCCCACGTTCCATCTGGGCCACTCGCTGCAGGGGAAGACCCTTGGGATCCTCGGAATGGGACGCATCGGGCGGGAGGTAGCGCGCCGCGCCACCGCCTTTTCGATGCAGACGATCTACTGGTCGCGGACGCGCCTGCCGGGCCGCGTCGGCGCGAGCGGCCCGCGCTATCGTCCGCTGCGGCGGCTTCTCGCCGCCTCCGATGTCCTCACCATCCATCTTCCGGGCGGCCCCTCCACGCGCGGGCTCCTGGGAGCGCGCGAGCTCGCCCTCCTCAAGCCCGGCGCGGTGCTCATCAACACGGCGCGCGGCGAGATCGTCGTCGAGTCGGCGCTGGTCGCTGCACTGAGGTCCGGGAAGCTTTTCGGGGCGGGGCTCGACGTCTACCCGCACGAGCCCAGGGTTCCACGTCCCTTGCTGGCCATGCCCAACGTCGTGCTGCTGCCGCACATCGGCAGCGCGACGGTGGAAACCCGGCAGGCCATGGCGATGATGGCCGCCGTCAACCTGGTGGACATGCTCGACGGTCGCAAGCCTCCCAACCCGGTGAGGCTCTCCCCTCGTCGTTGACCCACCCCGGTCCTGAAGCCATTCAGTTTCAGCTACTTAGTCCATGCCAGCCACCTCAGCCCCATGCATTGACTCCGGCCACAAAAAGCATAAATTCAGGCACATAGGCCGAATCTCGGCCGGGGGGCATTGGCGCCGATGTCGGGAACCGCGCTGGCAAATCAGCTCAACCTCAAGGCCACGGCTCTCTACCATTCCGGCGATTACCGCCAGGCGATTCAAATCTGGCAGGAGGCGCTGCAGGCCGATCCCGAGAATCAGCGCGCCAAGGAAGGAATCCGGATGGCCTCGCTCCTGCTGGATGAGGCCTCCTCCTCGCTTGAGGCGGCTCCTGCCGAAGGTCCGTCGGAATCGCCCGAATCCCCGGAGACCATCGCCAAGGTACGCGACGGCATCCAGAGGGTGCGGGAATTCCTCTCCGCCGGCCGGTACCTCGACGCGATGGAGATTTGCCAGTCGCTGCTGCAGCTGGCGCCCCGCTCGGAGGCGGTGCGCGAGGTGCTGGAAGAAGCGCGCGAGGCGTACGAGGCCCAGCCCTTCATCGACGAGCACCTGGAGATTGCGCGTCAGCTGTTCGTCCAAGAGCGCCTCGACGAGGCCTCGGCCGAGCTGCAGAAGATATTCTTCCTGAATTCACGCCACGCCGAGGCGCACAAGCTGAACGCCAAGATCCAGGCGCTGCAGCAGAAGCTCGCCCCGGGTTCATCGACCGCCGAGGCGCCGCCCGAGGGTTTTGAGCCGCAGCCCGGGTCCGAGAGCTTCGATCCATCCCAGACGATGCGCATGGGCACGACGGAGAAGATCGAAGAGGCGCCGGTGCTCGAGGAGCCTACCCCGGAACCGGCGCCAACGCGTGCCGCGGGGTTGGAGGATATCCTCAACGAGGATTGGGAAGCCGAGCTGGCCCAGCTCAACCTGGGTCCCTCCTCCGAGAAACCGGCGGATCCCGGCGAGCGGGAAGCCGAGCCGATTCCGCTGATGGATCTCTCCGAGGACCCTTCGACATCGTTTGCTTCCAAAACGACCGCCGCGAAGCACCAGAAAGACGATGCCCCCGAAAGCCCGGAGCATCCCGATCTTTCGGGCGATCTCGGGAGCATGCCCGCCTCGCCGGTTGTCGCGGGAGAAGCGGTCGAGACTCCCATGCAACGTCAGGCACCGAGAGAAAAGGCGAGGCCGGCCCGTCCCGTTCCCTTGCCGCGCCGAGAGCGGGCGTCTTTGCCGCTCGGCAAGATCTTCTTCGGAATGATCGTCGCGGGGATCGTGGCGGGAGCAGGTTGGTGGTACCTGGGAGCTCGCTCCGCCTCGGAATCGGGGCAGGGGAGCGGCGCGGGTGCTCCTCCGATCCGCCGCGCGCCCATCAGGCCCCAGAAGGCCCCTTCCCAACCGACGACCGAGCCGGCCAACGTCGGGCTCAGCGGCAACAGCAGCCGGGTGGGCAACGGCGCCGCCGCGGCGGGCCAGCCGTCGGGCGCCGAAGTCCCGGCACCCGCGCTGACTGCCGAGCAAACCCAGAAGGAGATCGCTCGCCTGTTCGACACAGGCAGGTCTCACATGGAGCGGGGCGAATACACCGAAGCGGCGGCGTCCTTCTCGAAGGTGCTGGAGCTCGACCCGGCCAACATCGACGCCAAGTCGAATTTCGATCAGGCGGCGAGTCGGGTGCAGGACCAGAAGCGGCTGCAGGAGGATCTGCAGACCGCCAAGGAGTATTTCCTGGAGAAGGACTACGAGAGCGCCTTGCGCAAGTTCTATCGCCTTCCCAAGGACCAGCACCTCGGCGAGATCGACCTGTTCATCCGCAATGCCTGGTACAACTGGGCGGTGATGTCGATGAAGGGGGGAAATTGCCCCGAGGCGCTGCAGCGCCTCGACGAGGCGCTGAACTCAGACGCCCACGACGAGGAGGCTTCCAAGCTGCGTGAAGTCGCCGATCACTACCGCGACCGGCCCAAGGACAAGGTCTTTTACGCCTACGCCGACCGGCTGACCTACCGGACGCTGAACCAGAAGTAGCCCGCCTTCACGGGAACACCCCCAGCTCCATGTAGCTCCTCGCCACCTTGCGGATCGCCACCGCATAGGCGGCGGTGCGGAGGTCCCCCAGCGCAGGATCCGCCAGCAGCTGCTCGCGGATCTCCCGGTAGGCGTTCTGCATCGTTCCTTCCAGGCCCGAGTTCACCAGGTCGACCTCGTCGGCCCCCTGGATCAGATCGCGCCGGCGTGCCTCCTGCAGCGGCAGGTGCGTGGCTTGCTCCAGGACGCTGACCATCTTCTCCCGATAGATCTCGTCCAGACGCTTCTCCATGCGGCCGTAGCGGATGTGCGACAGGTTCTTGGTCCATTCGAAGTACGAGACGGTCACGCCGCCCGCGTTGAGATAGATGTCCGGGATCAGGAGCACTCCCTTGTGGTTCAGCTTCTCGCTGGCCGAGGGGGTGGTCGGACCATTGGCGGCTTCGGCCACCATGCGCGCCTTGATCCGCTCGACATTGTTCAGCGTGATCTGGTTCTCGAGCGCCGCCGGGACCAGGATGTCGCAGTCGACCTCCAGGACTTCGGCGGGGCTTTGCAGGTCCTTCGCCCCCGGGAACCCTTTCATCGACCCGGTCGCCGCTCGGTGCGTCACCAGCTGCCCGACGTCCAGCCCTTCGGGGTGATAGACGCCACCGTCAACCTCGCCCACGCCCACGATCTTGCAGCCGTCTTCTTCGGAGAGGAATTTCGCGACGTGATAGCCCACGTTGCCGAACCCCTGCACCGCGACCCGCTTGCCTTCCAGCGAGCCGGACAGGCCGTGCTTCTTCAAATCCTCGGGATGCTTGAAGGCTTCGCGGATGCCGTACTGGACGCCGCGTCCGGTGGCCTCGCGCCGCCCGCGGATGCCGCCCTGGGTGACCGGCTTGCCGGTGACGCAGGCGAGCGAGTCGATCTGGCCGGGGGTCAGCGCGTCGTAGGTGTCGGCGATCCAGGCCATCTCCTGCTCCCCGGTCCCCAGATCGGGAGCGGGGACGTTGACGCCCGGACCGATGAAGTTCTTGCGCACCAGCTCCACCGTGTAGCGGCGCGTGATGCGCTCCAGCTGCTCTTTGGTGTACTTCTTCGGGTTGAAGGAGATGCCGCCTTTCGATCCGCCGAAGGGCACGTCCACGATGGCGCACTTGTAGGTCATCAGGGCGGCCAGCGCCATGACCTCGTCCTGGGTCACGTGCTCGCTGTAGCGGATGCCTCCCTTCGTCGGCTTGCGGTGCTGCGAGTGCTCGGCGCGCCAACCCTGGAAGATCTCGTAACGGTCGCCGATGCGCACCGGGAACTGGACGTAGTAGACGGCGTTGCAGGCCTTGATCTGCGCCAGCAGCCCCTCGGGGACGCCCAGGTTCGCCGCGGCCTTGTCGAACTCGCGGCAGACGATGTTCCAGAGGTTGAGGTCTTCTCCGTTCCGCTTCACTTCCTTGGTCATGGTCCTTTCCCGTTGTCAGTGTCGGAAATGCCGCTCGCCCGTGAAGATCATCGCCAGGCCGTGCTCGTCCGCGGCCGCGATCACCTCCGGATCGCGCAGCGAGCCTCCCGGCTGCACCACCGCCGCCACGCCCGCCTGTGCGGCCGCGTCGATGCCGTCGCGGAAGGGGAAGAAGGCATCGGACGCCAGGACGCAGCCGGAGAGCGGGGTCAGCGATTTCTGCACCCCCAGCCTGGCCGCGTCGACCCGGCTCATCTGTCCCGCGCCGATGCCCAGTGTGCGGCCGCCGGCCGCGTAAACGATGGCGTTGGACTTGACGTGCTTCGCAATCTTCCAGGCGAACTCCAGGTCCTCCAGCTCCGCGGCAGTGGGAACCCGGCGGGTCACCACCCTTCCTTGCGCCACGCTGGCCGTCTCCCGATCCCACGTCTGGGTCAGCAACCCGCCGCTGACCCGCCGGAGGTCAAGGCCTCCCAGCTCCAGGCGCGAAGCCGAAGCGGCGAGCACTCGCAGCTGCGCCTTCTTCTTGAGAAGAGCGCGCGCCTCCTCCGGGACCGACGGGGCGACGATTGCCTCCAGAAACAAGGCGCCAATCTCCAGGACGGTTTCGACATCGAGCGGGCGGTTGAGCGCCACCACGCCGCCGAAAGCCGACTGTGGGTCGGCGTCGCGGGCCCGGGCGAAGGCCTCGGCGGCGGAGCCGGCCACGGCGGCGCCGCACGGATTATTGTGCTTGATGATCGCCGCGGCCGGCGGGTCGAACTCGCTGACCAGCCGCCAGGCGGAGTCGAGATCCAGCAGGTTGTTGAAGGAGAGCTCCTTCCCCTGAATAGGCTCGGCCCGCGCAATCGATCCGGCGGGGGCGTCGCCTTCCCGGTAGAAGGCCGCTTCCTGGTGCGGGTTCTCGCCATAGCGCAGCCCCGAGACCTTGTGGAAGGAGAGCTGCAGCGTCGCCGGGAAAGGGCCGGGATCTCCGCCTGCGGCCAGGTAGGTTCCGATGGCCCGATCGTACTCGGCGGTGCGCGCGAAGGCTTTCGCGGCCAGCGCGGTCCGCGTCTCCTGCGAGACGCCGCCTTCGCGCAGCTCGGCGAGGATGCGGGGATAGTCCGCCGGATCGACCACCACCGCGACATCGCGGTGGTTCTTGGCGGCGGATCGGATCATCGAAGGGCCGCCAATGTCGATCATCTCGAGGATCTCCTCGCGCGATGCCCCCGGCTTCGCGGCGGTGGCCTCGAAAGGATAGAGGTTCACCGCCAGGAGCTGGATCGGCTCGATGTGCAGCTCCTCGAGCGCCCCGAGGTGGGCGGGGAGATCGCGGCGCGCCAGCAGACCGGCATGGATCTTTGGATGCAGCGTCTTGACCCTGCCATCCAGGATTTCCGGGAAGCCGGTGTGCTGCGAGACTTCCACTACGGGCAGGCCCGCCTCGCGCAGCGCGGCGGCCGTCCCTCCGGTGGACAGCAGCGTGAAACCATGCTCCCTCAGGCCGTGCGCCAGGTCGATCAGTCCCGTCTTGTCGTGAACGCTCAGCAGGGCGAGCCTGCGCTCAGCGGGCGGCGGCATCTTTGGCTCCCTTCGAGCTCTTTTTCCTGGTCTTTCCGTTGGTGGAGCCGCTTTCGAAGGGAAAGGGCTGTCCGCTGACATCGCCCCCCGCCCGCAGCCACAGGTGGGTCCACAACCGGGCGATATCGTTCACCGCCTGGGAGTAACTCAACGAGGCCACGCCGAACGGCAGCGATTTTTCGTCGAAGGCCGCTGCGGAGATGCGCTTGCCGCCCGGCGTATAGGCCGAGCGGACATGTGTCACCAGAGAGGAGGATCGCCGCGCCGCATCCAGGCCGAACTCCTCCAGGCGATCCTTGGCAAGAGATTCTCTGGGCTTTTCGTCCAGCACCACCGGGAAGCGCGCCATTTTCGACTCGGCGTAGACGGCGTAGTCGTTGTAGAACAACGGATCCCCCACGCCCCCGGCGGCGCAATTCAAGGGGAAATTTACGTCCGCCGTGAAGTGGGCCGCCGTGCCCAGGGCGTAAATGGCCAGCCTCAAGCGTCCCGGCTGACCGATGATCGTCACCGCCTGATCGGCGTGCCGGGCGATGCTGGAGGCGGCGCCGCCGTAGGTTCCCGGCAGGTGCTGCCGGTGCTCCTCTCCCGACTCCCCGGCCAACGGGTCCATCATCCCGTGGATGAGATCGGACCGGTACCTTTGCAGCAAGGTGGCCAGCGAGGGAGGACACATTCTAATTGCATCGTCCACCATGTGCTGGCGGGTCGGTCCCGTCCAGGCGCCGGCGGGAGGCGCCAGCGCTCCGGCGAGGAGCACGAAACCTGCCACCCTGCCGAGACGCATCGCGGTTCCTGGAGAATGGGGGAAAGAAGTTCGGGAGCCGACGGCGGCCGTAAGGCCGGTTTACTTCGCCGGATTGTCCGGGTAAGCCGGTTCGAGAGGAAGCGCCAGGCTGCCCGCCGATTCCACGTAATTGTGCAACAGCACGACGAAAAGAAGCTTGTTCGCGACCACCTGAGGGTTACGCTTGCTGTCGGTCAGCCCCGGGTCGTACTTGAACGCCTTTCCGTAGCTGTCCACCGCCTCCTCGAAATATCCCTGCCGGTGGTAGATCGTCCCGATGTTGTAATAGGCCAGCCCATAGTGAGGGTCGACCTTCAACGCTTTCCGGTAGGCCTCCAGCGCCTCGTTGGGCTTGCCCATGGCGCGGTAGACCGAGCCGAGGTTGTTCAGGGCCGATTTCGATTCGGGATAGATGCGCAGGACTTCCTTGTACTGCTCGGCCGCCTCGCGCAGGCGCCGATTCATGGCGTAGGCATTGCCCAGGGCCAGATGAAGGGTGACATCCTCGGGGGCCGCAGCGACCGCTCCCTGCCAGTAGTCGACATCGGAGAGGCGCTCTTTGGGGACGGTCACGATCGAAGTGTCATCCAGGGAGCCTGGGGCGGTGGCGTGCGGCTCTTGCTGCGCCGCGCGCGCCGGAGGGCCGATCGGACAAACCGCCAAGGCCGCCGCCAGGGCGATGACATGGCAAAGCTTGCGGCTCAAGAGACTTCGTCCTCCTCTTTGTGGGGTTTCGCCTTCAGCGCAACCTTATTGTTTTCCAAGTATAGGCGAAAGTCCACGCGCTCACAAGACGACTTCCTGCGGATGATCTCGATATGTTTCTCGATCTCGGTGCGGAACTTTTCGAAGCTCGGGGCCTTGCCTTCGCCTTGCCGGGCTTCCAGAAAGGAGCGGTAGAAGGTCTTCAGCTCTCCTTCGGCGTCCCGGGCGCTGGAGATTGCGGCGCGGGCCACCAGCCGGCGCTCCGCGGGGTCCCGCCGGCCGGGTGCCGGTGCGGTGGGAGGCTGGGGTGCAGGGGAGGAGCCCTGCCGCCGCCGGGCGACGGCAGGGATGCGGGTCCCTTCTTCGCGCGCCTGTATCCTCTTGTTCCAGAGCTCGGTGAAGATGTTCCATCGGTTCAGCAGGGTGTTGTACATGAAGCGCTGCGACAGCTTCATGTCGCGCGTGCTTCCCATCCGCTTGATGTCGCGGTCGAGATCATCGCGCGGATCGAGGGGCGGCTTGGGAAGTCCCCCCGCGAAAAAAAGATCGAACTGAATCCTGAGCTGGATGACCCGCTTTTCCAGCCTTGCGATTTCCTCTTCGAGTGTCATGACGGCCCGGCTCCATGTGCTATGCTCTTGCGGTGAAAGAGGATGCCCGGATCACCACGCAGAATATAGGTCCCCCCGTTCCTCCCTTCAACACCAGGAGAAAAGCCTTGGTGCCCCCCGGATCGCATCCCGCTAAGGCGCTGCAACCCATGGAGTTGGGTTTCGGGAACCTCTACCGAGGAGGCGGGAATTGAGCGATCGATCGCTCCAGGAGCGCCTCAAAGAGGTCCCTAAAGTGGACGTGCTGCTCCGGCTCCCGGAAGTTGAGGAAGCCAGCGTCCGCCACGGGCGGGAGCGGGTCGCGGCGGCGCTGCGCGGCCTGGTCGACGAGCTGCGCCAGGCGCTCTCCAGGGGCGCGGCCAGGGGGGCGGAGCGGGCAGAGTGGCTGCAGCGGCTCCCTCGCCGACTCCTCGACAGGCTCGACTCCGATCTCGAATCCTCCCTGCGCGGCGTGATCAACGCGACCGGGGTGATCGTGCATACCAACCTGGGGCGCTCGCCTCTCTCCGAGGCCGCCCTTTCCCGGGTCGCCGCCGTGGGGAGGGAGTACACGACGCTGGAATATGACCTCGAGAAAGGGGCCCGCGGGTCCCGATCGGTGCATGCCCAAAGGCTCTTGTCCGTCCTCTTTCCCGGCTATCGGGCCCACGTCGTCAACAACAACGCCGCGGCGGTGCTGCTGGCGTTGAACACCTTCGCCGAGGACAAGGAGGTCATCGTGTCGCGCGGCGAGCTGGTGGAGATTGGGGGAAGCTTCCGCATCCCCGACGTCATGCGCAAGGGCCAGGCGATCCTGCGCGAGGTCGGGACGACGAACCGGACACGCATCGCCGACTATGAAAAGGCGATCGGGCCGCGCACCGGGCTCCTCCTCAAAGTCCACACGAGCAATTACCGCATCGTCGGCTTCACGCATCAGGCCTCGCTGCAGGAGCTGGTGGCGCTCGGGAAAAAGCGGGACATCCCCGTCATGGTGGACCAGGGCGGCGGCAACCTGCTGGATGTCGCCGCGGTGGGCATCAAGGGAGAGGAAGCGGTGTCGCAGATCCTTTCAGAAGGAGCCGATCTGGTCAGCTTCAGCGCCGACAAGCTCCTGGGAGGGCCGCAGGCCGGAATCCTGATCGGCAGCGAGGTGATGGTGCGCCGCCTGCGCGACAACCCGCTGAGCCGGGCGCTGCGCGCCGACAAGTTGACCTACGCGGCCCTCGAGGCGACGCTGCAGGCCTACGTCACCGGTCGCGCCTGGAGCGAGGTCCCGGTCCTGCGGATGATTGCCGAGAGCGCCGGGCGCCTGCAGGAGCGATGCGGGGCGCTGGCGGATGCGATCGCCACGGCGAGCGGGGGGGCGGTCACGGCACGGCTGCTGCCGGGATCTTCGGTGGTGGGGGGAGGAGCGGCGCCCTTGGAAGAGCTGCCCACCTGGCTGCTGGCCGTCTCCTGTGCGGGACGATCGGCCGCCGAGCTGGAGCGCTTGCTGCGCGCCGGCACTCCCGCGGTGGTGGGCCGCATCCAGGACGGCGCCCTGGTGCTGGATCTGCGCACCGTGTTCCCGCAGCAGGAAGATGCCCTGGTGCGCGCCGTGGCGGCACTCGCGAGCAAAGATTAGACGTTGAACTTGAAATTGATGATGTCGCCGTCCGCGACCTTGTACTCTTTCCCTTCCTGGCGCAGCCAGCCCTTGTCGCGCGCCGCGGCCAGCGTTCCCGCCTCCATCAGGCGATCGTAGGCAATCACCTCGGCGCGGATGAAGCCGCGCTCGATGTCGGAGTGGATTGTCCCCGCGGCACGCTGGGCGGGGCAGGACCGCGGAATCGACCAGGCCTTCACCTCGTCCTCGCCCGTGGTGAAGAAAACCGACAGCCCCAGAAGTTCGTGCGAGGCCCTCAGAATTCGATCCAGGCAGGGCTCCTCCAGGCCCAGGTCTTTCATGAAGGCCAGCGCATCGTCGGAGGAGAGGCGGGCAATCTCCATCTCGATGCGCGCCGAGACGGCGCACAGCGCCACTTTTGGCCTGGCCCCGAATTCCTCCAGCTCGAAGTGGGGGCGGAACGAGCCGATGCGCCCCGCGTCTTCCTCCCCCATGTTGACGATGCCCAGCAGCGGCTTGGCCGTCAGGAAGGCGAAGCCGCGCAGCCGCTTCTCATCCTCGGGAGAGATTTCCAGGCTGCGAATCGGCGTCTCGCGCTCCAGCGCCTCGAGGCAGCGCGACAGCACGGCCAGCTCCTTCTCGTCCTCCGCGTTCTTCAGCTTCTTCAACCCCAGCCGAAGCTTCTCCACGCGCCGGGAGGCGACCTCCAGGTCGGAGAGCAGGAACTCCGTTTCCATGGTTTCCAGATCCCGCCTGGGATCCAGGCTGCCCTCCGGATGCGGAATCTCATCATCCGTGAAGGCCCGCACGACATGCGCGATCGCGTCCACGTTGCGCATTTCCTTCAGGAACAGCGCGTCTTTCGCCTCTCCTTTCGCCAGCCCCTGGATGTCCAGGTAATCGACCTGCGCCGGCGTCAGCTTGCGGGGCTTGAAGAGGGCCGCCAGCCGATCCAGCCGCGCATCGGGCACCTTGGCCACGCCCAGATGCGGCTCCGCTTTCCCTGTGGAGAACTTCTCCACCGCCAGCTCGGAGCCGGTGAGGATGTTGAACAGGGTGGTCTTCCCGACCTTGGGGAAGCCCAGGAGGCCGATCTTCACGATTCCTCCGATGCTGTAGCGGGGAAGCCGCGGGTGGAAAAGGCATTCTAGGGGGCGGGATCCTACCTGTCAATGGCGCTTGCGCCGTCGATATGGACTTTGGGCTCCGATGCGTTAGGATTGCGGACATGCCCGACGAGCATGCCCGATTGGAGCCCCCGGTTTTTCTCCTGGCCACGCCACAAGTGGTCGATCCCTTTTTCCACAAGAGCGTCATTCTCCTGGTGAGCCACGAAGACAGCGGCAGCGCCGGGTTCATCGTGAACCGCGTGACCGAGAGCCGGGTGGCCGAGGTGCTGCGGACCATGGGGATCACCTGGGCAGGGGGCGGGGAGGATCGCGTCTTCTTCGGCGGTCCGGTCCAGCCGCACCTGGGGACCGTCATCTTCGACTCGCAGGAGGCCGCGCTGCCGCTGGCGGAAGGGGAATCGCAGCCGCCGCCCGCCTTTCAGGGCGTCCGCCTCAGCCGCGATGTCACGAGCCTTTCCGAGATCGCCAAGGGGCCCCCGGCGTCCTTCCGCCTGCTGCTGGGCTATGCCGGTTGGAGCGCCGGTCAGCTGGTCGACGAGATCCTGCGCAACGACTGGCTCATCGCTCCTCTGAACAAGGCCGTCCTCTTCAGCAGCTCGCCCCAGGAAGCCTGGGAGTCGGCGGTGCGCGGCGTCGGATTGAACCCGTCGGACCTCGGCGCCTGGGTTTCCCCATCCGGCCAGGGGCAGGTCAACTGACGCAAGGCGGACCGGGCGCATTGACGCCGGGTTTCCTGCTGCGCAATAATCCGATGCTTCCGGAAGTGGATTCGCGGGGTGTGGCGCAGCCTGGTAGCGCACCTGCTTTGGGAGCAGGGGGTCGGAGGTTCGAATCCTCTCGCCCCGACCAAGCTTTCCGTCCTCCCGGCCTCGCCGGGATTCAAGCGCGCCTGTAGCTCAGCTGGATAGAGCACCAGCCTCCGGAGCTGGGGGTCGGAGGTTCGAATCCTCTCGGGCGCGCCATTTTTCCTCCTTCCCGGATTTCCCATCCGCTGAAACGAGCCGATGATTCGCCTGTCGCGCGTCTCTCGAAACTACGGCGTCCACGAAGTGCTGCGCCAAGTGGAATGGCTGATCCCGCCGGATGGCCGCGTCGGGCTGGTGGGTCCCAACGGCGCCGGCAAGACGACGCTGCTGCGCCTCATCGCCGGCTTCGAGGAGCCCGACGCCGGCAGTGTCGACATCGTCCGCGGCACCAGCCTCGGCTACCTTCCCCAGGAAGGAGCGCGCCTCCCGGAAGGGACTCTGCTGGAGGCCATGCTCGAGCCGTTCCGCGAGGTCTACGACCTGGAGCGCGAGCTCGAACGACTGCACCTTGAGATGTCCACCGCGACGGGGGAGCGCCTCGATTCGCTGACGCGCCAGTCGGGTGAGGTGCAGCACCGCTTCGAGGCGGCCGGCGGCTTCGACCTGGAGATCCGGGCCAAGATCATCCTGGGAGGATTGGGCTTCGCGCCGCAGGACCATGCCCGGCCTCTGAAGGAGTTCTCCGGAGGCTACCGCATGCGCGCCGCGCTGGGCGCCCTGCTGCTGCGCCGTCCCGACTGTCTGCTGCTGGACGAGCCGACCAACCACCTCGATCTCGAAGCGGTCGCCTGGCTCGAAGCCTTTCTGGCCGACGCCCCGTCGGCGCTGGTGATCGTGTCGCACGATCGCACCTTCCTCAACCGTCTGGCGACGTCGATCGCCGAGGTGGAGAACGGCAAGGTGAGGGTGTGGGCCGGAAACTACGACCGCTTCCGCAAGGCTAAGGACGAGGCGCGCGACATCGCGCGCAAGAAGGCGGCCCAGGAGGCGCACCGGGTGGAGGAGATCGAGCGCTTCGTGGAGCGCTTCCGCTACAAGGCCACCAAGGCCCGGCAGGTGCAAAGCCGCATCAAGATGCTGGAGAAGATGGAGCACACCGAGCTGATGGCGGAGGAGCTCTCCTGGAATTTCAGCTTTCCCGCCGTGGCGCGCTCCGCGCAGCGCGTGGCGCTGCTGCGCGATATCGACAAGTCCTACGGGAGCCGGCGCGTGCTCGCCGGCGCGAGCCTGGAGATCTTCCGGGGAGATCGCGTCGCGCTGGTGGGTCCCAACGGCTGTGGCAAGAGCACCCTGCTTCAGATCCTGGCGGGGCGCGTAACGCCCGAGGCGGGCCAGGTCGAGCTGGGGGAGAAGGTGGTCCTGCACTACTTCGCGCAGCATGTTCTGGAGACGCTCACAGCGGGCAGGACCGTGCTGGAGGAGATGCAGGCCTGGGCGCCCGGCATGGGGGCGCAGAGGCTGCGCTCGCTGCTCGGCATCTTCCAGTTCTCGGGGGAGGACGTGTTCAAGCGCGTCGAGGTCCTGAGCGGGGGCGAGAAGAACCGGCTGGCCCTGGCGCGCCTGACGCTCGATCCCGGCAATTTCCTGCTTCTCGACGAGCCGACCAACCACCTCGACCTGCCGACGCGCGAAGCCCTGGAGGACGCGCTGGCGGGATTTACCGGCACGCTCCTGTTCGTCTCCCACGACCGCTACTTCATCAACAAGGTGGCGACGAAGGTCGTGGCCTTCGACCAGGGAAAGCTTCTCTCCTTCCGGGGCGGATACGACGACTACCTTGGCGCGTTGAAGACGGGAGCCACGGCCGCTCCCGGAAGCGGCAGCGCGTCGAATGCCGGGAAGAACGCGCGTGCCCTCGCGGGAAGCGCGACGGTATCCTCCGTATCACCCGGTGCGGGAGGGACCGGCGCCGCTCCGACGGTTCCAGAGGCGCGCGCGGACCGCGGGAGCCCGAGCGAAAGTCGCGTTCGCCCGAGCCGTGAAGACCGGCGCGCCCAGGCGGAGGCCCGCAACCGCCGGGGCCGCGAGCTGCGCCGGGCGCAGGAGCGCATCCGCTCCCTCGAGGCCAAGATCATGCCCCACGAGACCCGCCTCAAGGAGATCGGAGAGGCGCTCGCCTCGGGAGAAACCTACCGGGAGCCGGGGCTGGCGCGCAGCCTGGGCGAGGAGAAGAAGAGCCTCGAGATCGAGCTGGCGCATCTCTACGATGAATGGGAAGAGGCGACTTCCGATCTGCAGCGCGAAGAGTCGGGTCGCGCCTGAGGAGCCCGGGCCCGTCGTTGCGGGCCGGGAGCGGGGTCTGCTACAGTTCGGCTTCTTTCAGCGCGCCGGAACGGATTACAATACGCCTCACGCGCCTGTAGCTCAGTTGGATAGAGCGGCGGCCTTCTAAGCCGTAGGCCGGGGGTTCGAATCCCTCCAGGCGCACCACGTTACTCCGTCGGGCACCGAGTGTGGTGGGTGTAGCTCAATGGCAGAGCACCTGACTGTGGATCAGGGGGTTGAGGGTTCGAAACCCTCCACTCACCCCAACCTTTTCCCGACCCCCGGAAATCTTGACGCCTCACGCGCCCACGTATAGAATGCGCGCCTTTCCATGCAGAGGAGAAGCGATCGGCGTCGTGATCGCGACTTCACCCTGGGCCGTTAGCTCAGTTGGTAGAGCAGCTGACTCTTAATCAGCGGGTCGGAGGTTCGAGTCCTCCACGGCTCACCAGGAATCGTCAGGAAGGGCAGGCCGATTTCGGCCTGCCCTTTGTTTTAGGCGCACTGAGGGCGCGGGCGGAAGGCCCGATCCCGTGTGCTATACTTTTTTTGGTCCCAATCCCACTCATGATCGATTGCAGCGGAGGCTCGCGGGCGACGTGTTGATCCTGGATGCGGCGACCGAGCGGGCCCTCGAGGCCCACGCCCGATCGGGCTATCCGCACGAAGTCTGCGGCCTTCTGGTGGGGCGCATCGAGGCGCCCGGCGCGCGCCGGGTCATGGAAGCGAAGCAGGCGGCCAACCTGAACCGCGAGCGGGCGGCGGACCGCTACGATCTCGATCCTGCCGATTATCTGCGCATCGAGAACGAGGCCCGCGCGCGACGGCTCGAGGTGCTGGGGGTGTACCACTCGCATCCCGATCACCCTTCGCGTCCCTCGGAGACCGATCGCCAGCGGGCCGAGGAGATCTGGCAGGAAGCGGAGAGCTGGTCCTACCTGATCCTCGAGGTGGCCGCCGGCGTGGTGGCCTCGCGCCGATCCTGGGTGCTGCGGGGGAGGGTGTTTCAGGAAGAGGAGATACGCGTCGAGACTTCGAGCGCGGAGCGCCAGACATGCCTGTCGTAATCGTCAGGATTCCCGCGCCGCTGCGCTCCCTGTCGGGAGGCAGGGACCAGGTGCCGTCGGCGGGGAGCACCGCCCGCGAAGTCCTGGAAGATCTGGAGGCGCAGTGCGCCGGCATCGGCGCGCGCCTGCGCGACGAGAAGGGAGACTTGCGCCGGTTCGTGAACCTCTATCTGAACGAGGACGATCTGCGACATCTCGAAGGCCTCGAGACGAAGGTGAAGGAAGGGGACGTGCTGTCGATCGTCCCGGCCGTCGCCGGCGGCGCGGGCAAGCAGGGGCCTTCGGCGGATGCCGCGTTGCCGACCACGGCCAAGGACCTGCTGCGCGATCTGCGCGCCCGCATCAAGGAAGAGACGCCTTCCCAGGTGAAGGAGCGGCTGGCGGGGCCTAATCCACCTTTCCTGCTGGACGTGCGGGAAAAAGACGAAGTGGATCAGGGGCACCTGCCCGGGGCAGTGCACCTGCCGCGCGGCTTCCTGGAGCTGCGCATCGAGGGGCTCCAGCCGGACCGCAGCACTCCGGTGGTCGCCTACTGCGCGGCGGGGAATCGCTCGCTCCTGGCGGCGGAAGGGTTACAGCGGCTGGGATACGACAACGTCGTCTCGATGGCGGGCGGCTTCACTCGGTGGCGCAACGAGGGGAATCCGGTCGAGGTGCCGCGCGTCCTCTCGGAGGCGGACCGGCGCCGCTACAGCCGCCATCTGATGATCCCGGAGGTTGGGGAAGCGGGGCAGATCAAGCTGCTGCAGTCCCGGGTTCTCCTTGTGGGGGCCGGCGGGCTCGGCAGCCCGGCCGGCTACTATCTCGCCGCCGCCGGCGTCGGGACGCTCGGGATCGTCGATTTCGACGTCGTCGACGAGAGCAACCTGCAGCGGCAGATTCTGCACGCGGCGGATCGGGTCGGCATGCCCAAGACCGAATCGGCCCGCCGCACCTTGTCGGGCTTGAATCCAGCCATCAAAGTCGTCCCGATGGAGGCGCGGCTGAGCAGCGCCAACGTCGAGTCGATCTTCAAGGACTACGACATCATTGTGGACGGCAGTGACAATTTTCCGACCCGCTATCTGGTCAACGACGCCTGCGTCCTGATGAAGAAGCCTAACGTGCACGGCAGCGTCTATCGCTTCGAAGGCCAGGTCACGGTGTTCGATCCGCCGCGCGGGCCCTGCTACCGCTGCCTCTATCCGGAGCCGCCGCCGGCCGAGCTGGCCCCGTCGTGCGCCGATGCCGGCGTGCTCGGAGTGCTGCCCGGAGTCGTCGGGCTGCTGGAGGCGGTGGAGACCGTGAAGCTGATCCTGGGAGCCGGCGACACGCTGGTGGGTCGCCTGCTGCATTACGACGCGCTCAAGGCGGAGTTCCGCATGCTGAAGCTGCGCCGCGATCCGGCCTGCCGCTACTGCGGCGACGGCGCCGTCTTCCCCGGCTTCGTCGATTACGAGCAGTTCTGCGCCGACGCAGCCCGCCAGGCCTGATGTCCTGGCTGGAAAGCTCGCCTCGCTACCGCCCCTTCCTCGAGCGCTTTCCCGTCCTGCGCCTGATCGGCGGCACCCGGCTGTTTCCCATCCCCGGAACGACGGACGGCGGCGCGCAGATCCTGGCCAAGGCGGAATGGTCGAATCCCGGCGGATCGGTGAAGGATCGCCCGGTGGCGCAGATGCTGCTCGAGGCGTCGATCGCGGGGGAGCTGACGCCGGGCCGGCGGATTCTCGATTCATCCAGCGGCAACGCCGGCATCGCCTACGCCATGATCGGCGCGATGATGGGCGTGCCGGTGACGCTGGTGGTCCCCGGAAACGCCTCGGCCGAGCGCAAGGAGCGCATCCTGGCGCACGGGGCACAGCTGCGGCAGACCGATCCGCTGGAAGGGTACGACGCCGCCTTGCGCGAAGCGCATCGCCTGGCCACGAGCGATCCGGCGCTTTACTTCATGCCCGATCAATATGCCAACCGACACAACTGGATGGCCCATTACGACGGCACGGCGTCGGAGATCCTCGAGCAGACCGCGGGACGGCTGACTCATCTCGTCGCCGGAATCGGCACGGGGGGGACGCTCACGGGTGTGGGGCGGCGACTGAAGGAGCACGATGCGCGCCTCCGGGTCGTCTGCGTCGTCCCGGAGGCCTTTCCCGGCATCGAAGGCCTCAAGCCGCTGGAAAGCCCGCAGGATATCGTGCCGGAGATCCTGGACGCGAGCCTGATCGACGAGAGGATTCGGGTCTCGACCGATGAGGCAGCATCCGCCTGCCTGGATCTGGCCCGGGCCGGGCTGTTCGTGGGACAATCTTCGGGAGCCTACTTTCACGCGGCGCGTCAAGTGGCGCGCCGCGAGCCGGGCGCCCGCATCGTGACCATCTTCTCGGATCTCGGGGAACGCTACTTCAGCACGAGGTTATGGCGGCCTTGATCGAGCGTCTCAAGCGAGCACTTCCTGGCGTGGCCGCCTCACTTCTGCTCCTGGGGTCCTCCTTCCAGGCGGAGGGGCAGAATCCTCCCCAGGAGCCTCCGCCCGCCACCACTGAAAAACAGCCGCCTGCGAAGCCGCCTGACGATGCGGAAAAAACGGTGCGGCGCAACGTCTTTCTCTACGTAATCGACGGCCTCGGAGCGACCGAAGTGACCGCCTACGGCTATCCGATCATGACCACGCCCAACCTCGTGAGCATGATGGAGGAGGGGATTACCTACACGAACCACTACTCGGTGTCTCCCTGGACCGCTCCCGCCGTGGCTTCGCTGTTCACCGCGCTCTTTCCCTCGGCGCATGGCGTGAATCGCGCGGGGGAGCGGCTTCCCGCGGCCGCGCGTACCTTCGCCGAGGTCCTCAAGGAAAACGGCTACAAGACGGCGCTCTTCTCGGCGCACCCGCTGGTGGGGCCGCTGAGCGGGTTGCAGCAGGGCTTCGATTGGGTGGAAGAGGTCCCCGGGCCGTTCTATCCGAAGGCGTCACGGGGTCCTGCCGAAAGCTCCTCGGTCCTCAACGCGCGCGTCAAGCAATGGCTCGACGCCTCGGGAGGATCGGCGCCGGTCTTCGTGACCGTCATTTCCGCCGATCCGCTGCAACCCTTCGGGGTGCCGGATCCGGCCGGCGGGAGATTCATCGATGCGAAGGAGCTCGAATGGTATCGCGGAATCCGCAAGCGGCTGCTGGAGCGCCGCCCCGGGCCGTTGTCGCTGGCCACCCTGGATGACCTCAAGTACCTGAAGGCCGACCCATCCCGCTTCGCGGCGGCGGCGCGGAAGGTCTACGACGCCGCCATCTTCCACAACGATGCCCAGATGCGCGCCCTGCGCGACGATCTCCAGCAGCGCGGCTGGCTCGGAAGCAGCCTCTTCGTGGCGACCGCAACCCACGGCCAGGAGCTGCTGGAGCACGGCGCTTTCGGCCACGGCAGCTCGCTGTACGACGTCGGGATCAAGGTCCCCCTGGTCCTGACCTGCCCCGAGCTCTTCGCGCGGGTGAATCAGGTGCGCGACATGGCCGACAACGTCGACCTGATGCCGACCCTGCTGTCGCTCCTCGGTCTGCCGGTCCCCGAAGGCGTGCAGGGGATCGTGCGCAATCTTTCCCCCGCCCCCGACAAGGTCATGCCCCTGCAGCGGCCCGCCTTCGCGGAAGCGCGTCCTGCCGGCGAGCTCGACACCGGAACGATGGTCATGGTTGCGGAGGAGGGGGTCAAGTTCATTGAGAACAGCCAAGCCCCCGCAGGCCTCGACCGTTCCGCGGTCGAGCTGTACCGCAGGAAGGAAGGTCCGCAGGACTGGGATCGCAAGAACGTGGCGGGCGGCATGCCGCGCGTCATGGCCCACGAGCGGGAGGTCCTCGCCCTTTGGAAGGAGCGCACCAACGATAAGCGCCTGCCCGCCGACCCCGGTCCCGTCCCCGCGGATCCCCGACTCAAGGAGGTGTTGCGCTCGCTCGGCTACCTGCAGGGTTCAGGATCGGCCGTCACTCCCTCGTCCGCCGGCAAGCAGCCGGCCGGCGCCAAGGCGGCGCCCTCCGCGGAACATCCCTGACGCGGTGCCGTCCCGGCCAGGCTTCAATCGGTACTCCGGGCTGGAGTCCCATGGCCAGCCGGGCACCAAGGGTGGACGGTTTGTGGAAGTCTTACTTCTCAGAAATGAGGGTTTCGATGGAGAAAAATCAGATGTCCAAATGGTCATGCATGGCGACACTCGTAGCTCTGACGCTTTCAATCCCGACCAGTCTCTCGGCACACGATGCGCACGCGCACGCGGAGGCGCCCGACATCACGGTGAAAGGGGAGATTCTGGATCTGGCCTGCTACATCGGTCATGGCGCCAAGGGATCGGAGCATCAGCAATGCGCCCTGAAGTGCGCGCAGATGGGCCAGCCGCTCGGCCTTCTCACCACCGACGGGAAGCTCTACCTCCTGACCGCGGATCACCAGGACCCGACCGCCTTCCGCAAGGCGAAGCAGCTGGCGGGAGATCAGGTGGAGATGACCGGCGCGCCGGCCGAGCGCGATGGCGTCACCGCCCTGACTGTGCATGCCGTGAAGAAGTAACCGGCTCCAGCCGTCCCAAAGGATCCCGATCTCATGTAAGTGCTGCGCTGCCTTGCAGGTGGGGCACGGCATCGACCCGCTCCCCGGCCTCTTACTCGGCAAGCCGCCAGCCCGCGACAAAGCCGCGCCACCTGTCGACCCCTGGACGCGGAGTCACCGCCCGCCCCCAGACCATTCCATCGATCGAACCTTTTCCAAACCCGTATCGACTAATGGCTAGGCCAGAGCGCTTGGGAATCGATCTATAATCCAGTCGCCCCCCTGAAAGGACGTCGCCGATGAGAAGGTTCGGTCTCCTCGCCGCGACCCTGCTTCTCCTGCTTCCCGGGATC